>JAYUHG010000244.1:0-9439 GCA_043767195.1 Gammaproteobacteria bacterium
GCCCTGGTGGCGAGCATCCAGATAACTACCCAGGGCGGCGACGATGGATCCGTAATGCAGAGGACCACTTGGAGTGGGCGCGAAACGTCCGATGGGGGAACGGGGATTGAACACCGGGCCGGGCATATTTCATTCCCACCGCGGTGCCTGAGCCCCGAAAGTAAAATGGCGGTCAGCCGTACTGCCGCTCTTTAATTTCCTCGAGATTCTTGCAATCAATACACAGCGTCGCAGTGGGACGGGCTTCCAATCGCTTAATCCCGATCTCCACGCCGCAAATCTCGCAATAACCGTAATCACCACCGTCGAGACTGATCAGGGCCTCATCAATCTTCTTGATCAGTTTGCGTTCCCGATCCCGCGTGCGCAGTTCCAACGCGAATTCTTCTTCCTGGGTGGCGCGGTCGTTGGGATCGGGGAAATTCGACGCTTCATCCTGCATGTGATGCACGGTGCGAACCACTTCCTCCATCAACGAGCGCTTCCAATCCAGCAACAGCTTGCGGAACACCTCAATCTGGCGTGGGTTCATGTAATCCTTGTTAAACACCGGGGGGCGCGGTTTGTCCTTCGCAGCCGTCGGATTCGGCAACTGGAACCTGCCGATGGCGGATTTCGGACTGGCTTTGGCTGCCGGAACTATTTTCAGGGCCGACACCGGTTTCCCCGGCTTGGCGAGTGGACGCAGCGCGACTTTTTTCTCTGTCGCGGGCTGCTTCGCCACCGCCGCGAGCTTGGCAAAAATCGCCTTGCGCGCCATCAGCTTCACCGGCTTTGCCGGTTTGCGCGGCGGTTTCACCGGGCGCTTGCTTGCCTTGAGCGGCTTTTTCGCCGGGCGCTTGCTTGCCTTGACCGGCTTTTTCGCCGGCTTCTTGCTGCCTTTCTTCGCCGGCTTCTTGGCCTGCTTTGGCTTCTGCTTTGCTGATTTTTTCTTTTTGGTCATGGTGAAACTCCAGAATTTCCGGTTACCCGGGAAAAATAAGGCGTGCATCTATACCAAAAAGCACCAGCCCTAGCAATGCGCCAAATTCCCGCTTGTGCATGGTCAAGGCAATGTCACCGGTGGCGCGGCCTGCCAATCGGGTTTGCGATGCTCGGCAATTACGTTTGTATGTATTCCACCACGCACATTGAATCGTCCGCTGACACGGGCAAAGCGCGGGTTCAGCGCCCGCACCAAATCAGCCAAAATCCTGTTGGTTACTGCCTCGTGGAACGCCCCCTGGTCCCGGAAAGACCATATATAGAGTTTCAGGGACTTCAGTTCCACGCATAGCGCATCCGGCACATATTCGAATTCCAAGGTGGCGAAGTCCGGCTGCCCGGTGCGCGGACACAGGCAGGTAAATTCCGGTATGGTCATGCGAATGGTGTAATCCCGCGCTGGCTCCGGATTGGGGAACGTTTCCAGGACGGTGGACGGCTGTGCAGACATAGTCAGATTCACATGGTTCCAGATTGGGGCGGCAAACCATAGCACAATTCGCCGCGGACGAAACTCACGACGCCGGGGCAAAAAAACGGATTCTGGAATTTGTCAATTGTTCATGTAGTTACATGCGCCTTTCTGGTCACAATAAATCACACGACGCTGCTTGTGTCCCGCGCCGGTTTCTCGGTATCGTAGCGACCATGCGTTTGCGCAAGATAAAACTCGCCGGATTCAAATCCTTTGTAGACCCCACGACCCTGATCGTGCCCGGAAATCTGGTCGGAATCGTCGGGCCAAACGGCTGCGGCAAGTCCAACATTATTGATGCCGTCACCTGGGTCATGGGTGAGAGCTCCGCCAAACATCTGCGCGGGGAGTCGCTGACGGATGTGATATTCAATGGCTCCAACACGCGCCAGCCGGTAAGTCAGGCATCGGTTGAGCTGATTTTCGACAACACTGAAAACAAGATCGGCGGGCAATACGCCAGCTATAACGAGATATCGGTCAAACGGCAGATTGATCGCGAGGCCATATCCATCTATTACCTGAACGGCACACGCTGCCGCCGCAAGGACATTCAAGGACTGTTCCTCGGCACCGGCCTCGGCCCGCGCAGTTACGCCATCATTGAACAAGGCATGATCTCGCGGCTCATCGAAGCCAAGCCCGACGAGTTGCGCAATTTCATCGAGGAGGCCGCCGGCATCTCCAAATACCGTGAACGCCGCCGCGAGACTGAAAATCGCATGCGCCACACGCGGGAAAACCTGGCGCGCCTGAATGACATCCGTGACGAGCTGGAAAAACAACTGGATCATTTACAGCGCCAGGCCCGGGCCGCGGAGCGCTATCAGGTATTGAAAGGCGAAGAACGCCAGGTGCGCGCGGAGTTGCTGGTGCTGCAATGGCGTGACCTGAACAGCGTCGCCGAACAGCGCGCGCAAGTAGTACGCGGCAGGGAAACCCAGGTGGAGCAGGGCATCGCCGAATTGCGCGCCATTGAGGCCAGGCTGGAACATGACCGGACCGGATTGACCCAGGCCAACGAACAGTTCAACCAGGCCCAGTCCCGGTTTTATGAAGTCGGCGCCACCATTTCCGCTTTGGAGCAGCGCTTGCGTGCCGGGGAAGAACGCATTCAGTCTTTGTCCGAAGAAATGGCCAAAGTGGAGTCCGCCATCGGCGCCGCCGAACAACAACTGGCCACTGACCGGCAACGTCTGCAACAACTGGTACAGGACACCGGCTCACTGCAACCACAACTGGATGGATCACGCTCTGAAAGCGGCGCGGCCTATGGCACCCTCGGCCAGGCCGAGCAGGCGCTACAGGGTTGGCAGTCGGAATGGGATGCGCTGCACAATGCCGCCCTGGAATCCACACGCATGGCACAGACCAGCCGTGACCGCATTGAGCATCTGGAATCCTTGCTCGAAGAAATTTCGGAACAGCGTACAACTCTGACACGGGAACTTGAATCGGGCGCCGAGCAGGGTCTGATCAGCGCCCAGCAACAGGCCGCCGCCGGACTGGTGGAGATTGAAGCCTCCACCACGGCAAAACGCCTGGAGACAGAGGCGCTACAGGCGGAATTCCGGACCACGCGCACGCGCATGGAAACATCCGCCACAGCCATCTCAGGTGTGCGGACCCGCATCGAGGCCATGAGCACGGAGATCGCGGCACTGGAAGCCATGCAGGGTGGCACCAGCGGCACTCATGGGGAAAATCTGGAGCGATGGCGCAAACAGGCGGGATTGGGTTCGGCGTCGCAACTGATTGATGGGCTATCGGTACAACCGGAATGGACCCAGGCCGTGGAAACCGTTCTCTACGGTCGCTTGCAGGATATTGCCGCGAAGGATTTCGGCGCCGCCATCTCCTTATTGGATCGTCTGGACGGTGGTCGCATTGGTGTGTTCGACAGCGCATCCGCCGCACCGGCCTCCGCCGACAGGAATCGGCCCCCGCGTCTGCTGGACAAGGTCAAGGCGCCCTGGTCTCTGGGTACATTGTTGGACGGGATTTATGTCGCCGACGATGTGGCTTCAGCCCTGTCGCTGCGCGCAAAGTTGGCCGCGGGGGAATCCGTGGTCACACGCTCCGGGCTCTGGATTGGCAATGGCTGGGCCGTGGCCAATCGGCCCAGCGCCCAGGAAGGCAGCCTGCTGGTACGTGAGCGGCGCTTGCAGGAACTGCGCGCCAACCGAATGGCGCTGCAAAAGGATATGGAACAGCAGGAGCAAATTCGGCTGCAAGCGACGACCCGGGCCAATGAACTGGAGCAAACCCTGGCCACGGCGCTACAGATGATCAATGCGGCGCAGATCCAGATGGGTGATCTGCGCTCCAGCGACGCCGGTCTGCGCGCCCGGCTGGAGGCCAGCCAGCAGCGGCGCGAACAGATAAAAGATGATCTGCAAGACCTGGAATCCCAGGAGCAGCGTTGCGGTGATGAACTGACCACGGCGCGCCAGCGCCTGGAACATGCGCAACAGCAAGAAGCAGGGTTGGCGGAGCAGCGCAATCGGCTGGTGGCACTGCGGGATCAGCATCGTCTCGCGGTGGAACAGGCGCGCACCCGCTGGCAGTCCACCCATGAACACAGCCATGAGATTGCATTGCGCCTGGAGGCCATCAGCTCCCAGCGCGCCGCCAGTGAGCAGGCCATTGAACGCATAACGCGCCAGATCCAGGGCTTGAACACCCAGCTCACGGAATTGCGTCAGGCCCGCGCCGCGACCCAGGAACCCCTGGCCGGCATGCGCACACAACTGGAAGGGCGGCTGGGGGATCGGGTAAAAGTTGAGCGGGAACTGACCACGGCCCGGGATGCGGTACAAGCCGTGGACACCAGTCTGCGGGACGGGGAGCGCAAACGCACCGAACAGGAACGCCAGGTTCAATCCCTGCGCGATGATCTGGAAGCGGCGCGCATGGCGGCCCAGGAGATCACGGTCCGTTTGCGGACTATTAATGAGCAACTGGCCGCGGCGGGCCACGAGCCCGAAACTCTATTACCAGGGCTGGAACAGGATGCCACCATACCGGCCTGGACCGAACGCCTGGCCTCCATTGAGCGGCGCATTGATCGGCTCGGGCCCATTAATCTCGCCGCCATTGATGAGCACAAGCAACTGCTGGAGCGCAAAGAGTATCTGGATCGCCAGCACGCGGACCTGACCGAGGCCCTGACCACCCTGGATACCGCCATTCACAAGATAGACAAAGAGTCCCGCACCCGCTTCCAGGAAACCTTTGATCGCCTGAACGCCAATCTCAAGGAAACCTTCCCGGTGCTGTTTGGCGGCGGTCATGCCTATCTAGAACTCATCGGCGAGGATCTGCTGGAAACCGGCGTCAGCGTCATGGCGCGTCCACCCGGCAAGCGCAACAGCAACATTCATTTGCTCTCTGGCGGCGAGAAGGCACTTACCGCTGTGTCACTGGTGTTCTCAATCTTCAAACTGAATCCGGCGCCATTCTGCATCCTGGACGAAGTGGACGCGCCCCTGGATGACTCCAATACCGTTCGCTTCAGTCAGTTGGTGGTGGAAATGGCCCGTGATGTGCAATTCATTTTCATCACCCACAATAAAATCACCATGGAAATCGCACAGCAACTCATGGGCGTCACCATGCATGAAGCCGGCGTTTCGCGCCTGGTATCCGTGGATGTGGACGAAGCCGTGCGCATGGCAGCGACCGCCTGAGCGGTCGCGCGGCGTCGGGGATCGCCAGTGACTGACCTGCGCCTGGTGCTACTGATGGCGGGCGCACTGGCCCTGGCCCTGGTGTGGCTGCTGGACCTGCGCCGCGAACGCAAATCCCGGCGCCAGCGCACGGTTATCCGATCACGTCTGGCCGACGATGACCTGGGTGTGCTGCAACGCAGTAGCGATGACAACCACGATCTGGGCGAGGCAGTAGCCGCGCTCCCGCCCATCTCTCCCACATCAGACGAGTCCGGCGCTGAATCCGGGTTTGAACCACCGGATGCGCCGCAGTTCATCGCCATCCATGTCAAGTCCGCGCACCAGACTCCGTTTATCACCCAGTCCATTTTTGCCGCCGCGGAATCCGCTGGATTATTCCTTGGCGACACCGGAATTTTCCTCATGCCAGGGGCAACCAGTACCGGCCCGCCGCTGTTCAGTCTGGTCAATATGCTGGAACCCGGCACTTTTGCTCGCGCGGATCCCACACGGTCCACTCGCGGCCTGACTTTGATCATGCGTCTGCCCGCCGAATCCAACCCGACCATGGTGTTGGATCTGATGCTGCACACAGCGGATCTGCTGGCTACCAGTCTCGGTGGCTCGGTCTATGGCACCGACCACAGACTCCTGGACAAGGGGCGCATCGCGGCGTTGCGCCACCAGGCCGCCGGGACAAAGTAAATGGCGGGCGCCGCGCACCGGATCCAGGAATTGCGTCGGCTTCTCAATGAGCACAACTATCGCTATCACACCCTGGATGACCCCAGCATCCCGGACTCCGAATACGACACCCTGTTGCGTGAAATACAGCAACTGGAACAGGCGCATCCAGAACTCATTTCCCCCGACTCGCCCACGCAACGTGTGGGCGCTGAACCGGCGGCGGCATTTGCCGAAGTACCCCATCAGGTGCCGATGTTGTCCCTGGACAACGCCTTTGACGAGGCGGAGCTGCGCGCATTTGATCGCCGGGTGTGCGAACGCCTGGGCCAGGAAACGGTGCATTACGCCGCGGAGTTAAAACTGGATGGACTGGCGGTCAATCTGGTTTACCGCCGTGGCCTGCTGGAGTTGGCCGCCACCCGTGGCGACGGCAACCGGGGAGAAGCGGTCACCGGCAATATCAGAACCCTGCGCAGCATCCCTTTGCGCCTGCGCGAAGCCGGAGCCATTCCGGATCTGCTGGAGGTGCGCGGCGAGGTCATTCTGCGCAAACAGGATTTCGCGCGTCTGAATCAGGAACAAGCCGCAAGCGGCGCCAAGGCATTTGTCAATGCGCGCAATACTGCCGCCGGCAGCCTGCGGCAACTGGATCCACGCATCACCGCCCGCCGCCCGCTGTCCTTTCTGGCCTATGGCATCGGCGCCTGCACACCGCCCTCTAGCCGCGAACGGCATTCCCAATTATTAGAGTGGCTGCGCACACTGGGGTTACCCATCAGCCCTCTGGCGGAGCGCGTCAGCGGCGCGGAGGGTTGTGTGGATTATTACCAGCGCATGGGCGCGCGCCGGACAACGCTAGCGTTTGAGATTGACGGCGTGGTGTTAAAGGTGGACAGCCTGCGCGAACAGGAACAATTGGGTTTCGTGACCCGGGCGCCCCGCTGGGCCATTGCCTGTAAGTACCCACCGGAGGAAGCATGCACCCGGGTACTGGATATCGAAGTACAGGTGGGCCGCACCGGCGCATTGACACCCGTGGCGCGCTTGCAGCCCGTGTTCGTAGGCGGCGTCACTGTCACCAATGCCACGCTGCATAACGAAGACGAAGTTCGGCGCAAGGATGTGCGTATCGGAGATATGGTGAACGTGCGTCGCGCAGGCGACGTAATCCCGGAAGTAGCCAGTGTGGACCTGTCACTGCGCTCAGCCGGCGCAACCTTCTTTGTCATGCCGAAGCAATGCCCGGTATGCGGCTCTCCGGTGGAACGGGAAGCAGAGCAGGCCGTAGCCCGTTGCAGCGGCGGCCTGCATTGCCCGGCGCAAGCCATCCAGTCCATCCTGCACTTTGCCGGCCGCCGCGCCATGGACATAGACAAACTCGGCGACAAAATCGTGGAGCAATTATTCGAGCGCGGGCTGGTGCATGATGTGGCGGATCTGTACACCCTGGACGAGACAACCCTGGCCGGGCTGGAGCGCATGGGACAAAAGTCCGCGCAAAATATTCTGGCGGCCCTGGAACACAGCAAACAAACACGCCTGGATCGGTTTCTTTATGCCCTCGGCATCCGCGATGTGGGCGAGGCCACCGCCAAGGCGCTGGCATCCCACTTCGGCAATCTGGACAGGTTGCGCGAAGCAACAGAAGAAACGCTGTTACAAGTCCCCGATGTGGGACCCGTGGTGACGGGCCGCATCCGCACTTTCATGCAGGATGAAAAAAACCAAAAAGTCATCACGCGCTTACTGGCCGCGGGCATCCACTGGCCCACCCCCGCAGCCCGCCCCGCCACCAGTACCCTGCACGGCAAGACTTTCGTCTTAACCGGCACCCTGGCGCACATGACCCGGGACGAGGCGCGTGAGCGGTTGGAAGCTCTGGGCGCCAAAGTCAGCGGCAGTGTTTCCAAAAGCACCGACTATTTGGTGGCTGGCGCCGAAGCCGGCAGCAAGCTGGATAAAGCGCGGGAACTGGGGGTAACCATACTGGATGAGCAGGGGCTGCTGAAGCTGATCAAATAAATCACGCACGGGCGTTCAACTGGGACGAATCCGCGGCCCCAGAATAGTGTCCTTGGCCACACTGCCCCGATCCGCCACTGGAAAGTCCAATGAAAAATGCAGGCCGCGGCTTTCCTGACGCAGGCTGGCCGACTCAATAATCAACGCTGCCACATCAGCCAGATTGCGCAATTCGATGAGATCGCTGGTAAGCCGGAAGTTGCCGTAATAATCATGGATTTCCGCTTGCAGCAGCCGCGAACGATTGCGCGCCCGCTGCAAGCGCTTGTTGGTGCGCACGATGCCCACGTAATCCCACATGAAGCGGCGGATCTCTTCCCAGTTGTGTGCCACCACCACCTCTTCGTCGGAATCCGATACCTGACTCTCATCCCAATCGGGTGCGGGGAGTGGCATGGGCACCTCCGCCATGCGTCGTTGCATATCAGTGGCCGCGGCGGCGGCGAACACCACGCACTCCAGCAATGAATTGCTGGCCATGCGGTTGGCGCCGTGGAGACCGGAGCAGGAGACTTCGCCAATGGCATAGAGACCTTCCAGGTCCGCGCGCCCGTTCAGATCAATCAACACCCCCCCACAGGTGTAGTGGGCGGCCGGCACCACGGGAATAGGGCCCCTGGTAAGATCAAAACCGTATTGGAGGCAGCGGGCGTAAATAGTCGGGAAGTGCTCGATGATGAAATCCGCCGGACGGTGACTGATATCCAGGTACACGCATTCGCTGCCCAGGCGTTTCATTTCATGGTCAATGGCCCGGGCCACGATGTCCCGCGGCGCCAGTTCCGCCCGTTCATCAATGCGCGGCATAAAGCGGCTGCCATCGGGCAGCAGGAGATGGGCGCCTTCGCCACGCAGCGCCTCCGAGATGAGAAACGACTTCGCCTTGGCATGAAACAAACAGGTGGGATGAAACTGAATGAATTCCATGTTGGCGATGCGGCAACCGGCGCGCCAGGCCATGGCAATGCCATCGCCGGTGCAGATGTCGGGATTGCTGGTATAGAGATACACCTTGCCGGCGCCGCCGGTGGCCAGCACTGTGAAACGGGATCGGAACACACTGACAGTCCCGGTCCTGCGATCAAATACGTAGGCCCCCAGGCAGCGGTCATTGGCGCCGCCCACATGCCGCCCGGTAATCAGGTCCACAGCGGTGTGAAATTCAAACAGGCTGATGTTGGGATGACGCCGGGCCTGCTCTTCCAGGGTGGTTTCAATGGCACGACCGGTGGAGTCGGCGGCATGCACAATGCGCCGGTGACTGTGGCCGCCTTCCTGATGCAGGTGATAATCCCCACCGGCGCCCTGGCGGGTGAAATTGACCCCAATACGGTCCAGCCACTGGATACTGCGGGGTCCATTTTGCACCACATAGCGCACCACATCCTCGTGGCACAGCCCGGCCCCGGCCGCCAGGGTGTCCTGCACATGGGATTCCAGGGAGTCACAGGCATCCCGGACCGCGGATACCCCGCCCTGGGCATAGAGGGTGGCCCCCTCGGCCAGGGCATCTTTGGACAAAACCGCCACCCGGGCGGAATCCGCCAGTTGCAGGGCCACACTGAGGCCTGCGGCGCCACTGCCGATTACCAGGACGTCG
>JAYUHG010000245.1:0-3968 GCA_043767195.1 Gammaproteobacteria bacterium
GCCGACATCGACGCCTATGTGGCCAGCCGCGAGCCCTTCGGCAAGGCCGGCGCCTACGCGATCCAGGGCCGCGCAGCCGCCTGGATCGAGCGAATCGACGGCAGCTACACCGGTATCACGGCGCGAATTGTAGCATTGGGGTCCTGGCTCCGGGCGGGAGGAAATACCTCTGGACGGGAAAATTCCCGGTCCCGATAATCCCGCGCCACGAGTTTCGTTCACAGAGTGGTATCCCAAGGAGTCGAAATATGCGTCCCAGTGGCCGCGCCAACCATGAGTTGCGCCAAATTAAACTCACCCGTAACTACACCATGCACGCGGAAGGTTCCGTGCTGGTGGAATTCGGCCACACGAAAGTGATTTGCACGGCCTCCGTGGAAAGCTCCGTGCCGCAGTTCATTAAAGGCACTGGTCGCGGCTGGGTCACGGCGGAATACGGTATGTTGCCGCGCTCCACCAATCAGCGCATGCGGCGCGAGGCCAGCCAAAGCAAGCAGGGCGGACGGACTCTGGAGATCCAGCGCTTGATTGGTCGGTCCCTGCGCGCCGCGGTGAATCTGGACTTGCTGGGTGAAGTCTCTTTCACCGTGGACTGCGATGTGATCCAGGCCGATGGCGGCACCCGCACCGCGGCCATCACCGGTGGCTATGTGGCCCTAGTGGATGCCGTGAATGCCGCCCGGCGTAAAGGTCAGGTCAAGAAGGATCCCCTGGTGGCCCAGGTGGCGGCGCTGTCCGTGGGAATTTTTGGCGACCAGCCGGTGCTGGACCTGGATTATGCGGAAGATTCCACGGCGGCCACGGATATGAATGTGGTAATGAATGACAAGGGCGGGTTCATCGAAATCCAGGGTACCGCCGAGGGTAGTGCCTTTGCCCGTCCGGAACTGGATGCCATGCTGGCCCTGGCGGAGATCGGCATTCGCCGTCTGTTTGAAATTCAAACCGCGGTTCTCGCCACGGGCTGAGGTGAACGCTCCCGTGCGCATCGTTATCGCCAGCGGCAATCGTGGCAAGCTGCGTGAGCTGACCGCGTTATTGCGCGACTTGCCGGTGGAATTGGTGCCGCAATCGGATCTGCGTGTCCCGGAAGCGGAGGAGAGCGGCGCCACCTTTGTGGAAAACGCCATTCTGAAGGCGCGTCATGCCGCGGCGATCACCGGCATGCCGGCCATTGCCGATGACTCCGGCATTGAAGTGGATGTACTGGCCGGCGCGCCGGGCATTCGATCCGCGCGTTATGCCGGTGACGATGCCGATGATGATCGGAACCTGCGTCAGCTGTTGGAGCGAGTCGCGGCCACCGGTGTGATAAATCCCGCCGCGCGTTTTCAATGTCTAATGGTGTTCATGGCCCATGCCCAAGATCCCACCCCGATCATTGCCCAGGGAACCTGGCAGGGGCATCTGGTTTCTGCGCCGCGCGGCAATAACGGTTTTGGCTATGACCCGATTTTCTTTGTACCCAGCCATGGCTGTACCTCGGCTGAACTGGACGCGGTGGTAAAGAATCAAATCAGCCACCGCGCCCTGGCCATGGCAGCGCTGTTGAGTCAGTTGCGCGGACGTTTTCCCGTGGCAATGGCGACTCCCCGAAGTCACACCGGAACCAGCCGGTGAATTTTTCCATTCCACCCCCGTTGGGGTTGTACGTCCACCTGCCCTGGTGTGTGCGCAAGTGTCCCTACTGTGATTTTAATTCCCACGCCGTGGGTCATGGGTCGTTCCCCGAGGGCACCTATGTGCAGGCATTAATAAAGGATCTGCGCTTTACCGCCCCCGGCAGTGACGGGCGCCCGGTACGCAGCGTGTTCTTCGGCGGCGGTACACCCAGTTTGTTCTCCGGTACCAGCCTGGGTGTGCTGATGGCCGGCATCCGGGAAAATCTGAATCTGGCTGACGACGCGGAGATTACTTTGGAGGCCAATCCCGGCACGGTGGAGGCCCATCATTTCAAAGAGTACCGGGAGCACGGCATCAACCGTCTTTCCATTGGCGTGCAGAGTCTGCGCGACGACAGCTTGAAACGCATCGGTCGCATTCACTCGGCCACGGAGGCCGTGGCCGCGGTCCACACCGCCCGTGCCGCCGGCTTTGACAATATTAATGTGGATCTCATGTACGGCCTGCCCGGACAGGACCCGGATATGGCACTGGCGGATCTGGAGCAGGCCAGCGCGCTGCCCGTCACTCATGTGTCCTGGTATCAACTCACTCTGGAGCCAAACACCGAGTTCCATCATGCGCCGCCAGCGCTGCCCGATGACGACAGCATTCGCGCCATGGAGCAGCACGGTCATGCCTTATTGGAAGGTCTGGGTTTCGTCCGCTACGAAGTGTCGGCATATGGCCAGCCGGGGCGGCGCAGCCGGCATAATCTCAATTACTGGGAATTCGGTGACTATCTGGCCATTGGCGCCGGCGCCCATGACAAGATCACCGATGTGGCCGCCGGGAAAATTTCCCGTTCGGTGCGACACCGGTTACCGGCGCGGTTCATGGACCTGGCGGGTAGTGTCGGCGCCATTGTTCAGGCCCGGGATCTGAATCAGGGCGATCTGGTGCTGGAGTTCATGCTCAATGCGCTGCGCCTGACTGGCGGAATCCCGACGGCGCTGTTCACGGAACGCACCGGATTGCCGCTGTCTGCCATTGCCGCGCCATTGGCTGAGTGCGTGGACAAACATTGGCTGGATGTAAGCGCGGATCGGATTACACCCACGACCATTGGCATGTTGTACCTCAATGATTTGCTGGAGCGGTTTCTGCCCGCGGATCATCCTGATGTCGCACAGCGGTTGCCGACAGGCTGAGCCGGTGAGCGTCCCCATAACCCAACGCATATATATAATGTGTCACCACCGCGTCGCCCACCAGTTTCGGGAATTGCATCCATGAATCAGCCCGTTGCCGCGGCCATTCGCCAGCGCCGCACCATTCATGACTTTGTGCCGGATTCGGCGCCGTCCGCCGCTGTGATCCGCGCGGCCATCGAACATGCGGTCATGGCGCCAAATCATTATAAAACCCGGCCCTGGCGCTTTTATCTGCCGGGACCCGTTGCGGTGGAGCGGATCTGCCAGTTAAACGCGGAATTGGTCCGCGCCACCAATGGGGAAGGCGCTGCCGCGAACAAGCTCAAGCGGTGGCGTGAAATCCCCGGCTGGATGGTGCTCACATGCGCTCGATCCGAGGATCCGGTTCGATGGCGCGAGGACTTCGCGGCCTGTTGTTGCGCGGCCCAGAACTTCTCGCTCTATCTGTGGGAATTGGGTCTGGGAGTGAAATGGACCACGGGCAATGTGATCGGGGAAGAAAGCTTCTACGAAGTTCTGGGCATTTCATCCATCAGGGAAGAAGTAATCGGTCTGTTCTGGTTCGGAAAGCCGGCGGCGATCCCCGAGCGCACAGCGGCATCGGACCCGTTACCGGTTATCGAACCGCCCTAACCTGTTACAGGGTTGTGGAGGCGGTGACCGGCTGTCTTTTTTTCGGGGCACACACAATTTTCATTTGGAATTAACATCCTTTCCAAGTGTTTCGGACTGATGTTAATGCGTGGGTGTCCCCGATTTCCCCGCTTCACCTGGAGGCGGCGACAGGCTGGAGAGTAAACACACGCGCCCACTTCGAAGCTGTTCCAACGTCGCCGCGCACCAAGGCTGCGCGAACGTCCTCAAGTTTTTCCGCGTCGGCCAGCGATAAGTAGGGAGACCAGGCGGTCTCATCTTCGATCAATTGCACATCTACTTCAGCAACGTATGTGCCTTCGTGGATGTATTTGACACGTTTTTTCGTGCTCATCTGCGCCTCCGCAGTAATGCGCTATCCCACATCTCTGGGTCAGGACGGTAGGCCGTCACCAAGTCGGCAGGCGTCTCGCGTCCAATTGGTACGCCCCACACCACATGGATTGGGCGGCCCACTGGGTCATATTCTAGCACCAGAATCGCCGGGCCTCTTCCTGA
>JAYUHG010000246.1:0-1602 GCA_043767195.1 Gammaproteobacteria bacterium
TTGTCGCCGGGCAGATAGCCCCAGCCGGACACCGGCAGCCATTCCAGCCAGACGCTGAACACCAGCACCAGCAATGGCCCCATGACAAAGGTCGGCAGGCAGATGCCGGCCATGGCCACGGTCATGGCGCCGTGATCGATCCAGCGTCTCGGGTGCATGGCAGCGGCAATGCCGGCGCCGATTCCCACCACCAACGCCACCAGCAGGGCATAGCACCCCAGTTCCAGGGTGACCGGAAATCCGGCGGCGAGAATTTCATTTACGGATCGCCCCGGATACTTGTAGGACGGCCCCAGATCGCCTTGCAGCACGGTGCCGAGATAATCGAGATACTGACGCTGCCAGGGGTCATCCAGGTGATAGCGGGCATTCAGACTCTTCAACACTTCCGGCGGCACGGCGCGCTCCGCATCGAACGGTCCACCCGGGGCCAGTCGCACCAGAAAGAATGCCAGCGTGATGACCACCAGCAACACCGGGATGGCCTGCAACAACCGTCGCAGCAAAAACCCGCTCATGGGCAACCCTTGCCGGTGGCGTCAATCCACAAATGCTTGAACGGGTGCTGATCCAGCAGATTGGGTTGCCAGCCACACAGTTGTGGCGACACCAGTCGCACCTGAGTGAAGGTGTACAGCGGCACAATGGGCGCTTCCTGCATTAACAATGTCTCCGCCTGACGCAGGAGATCCAGACGCGCGGCGGGATCAGGGGTGTGCGCCGCCTGCTCCAGCAGTGCATCGTAGGCCGTATTTATCCAGCCAGTGCGGTTGTTGCCGCCATCGGATCGAAACACATCCAGGAACGTGGTGGGGTCCACATAGTCGCCGATCCAGGAGGCGCGGGAGATCTGATATTGCAAATTGCTTTCCCGGCTGATCTGCACTTTCCAGTCCTGGCTGGTGAGCGCCACCTGAATACCCAGCTCCCGGCTCCACATCTGTTGAACCGCGGTGGCGATCTTGCGATGCAGCTCGTCGCTGTTGAACATCAACTCCAGTTGCGGGAATCCGCGCCCGCCGGGGAATCCTGCCGCCGTCAGCAATGCCCGCGCCTGATCCGGGTCATAGCTGACACTGACATCGGGTGTGTAGCCCGCTGTACCTGGTGGTGTCAGGGATGCTGCGGGGATCTGACCGCCCAGGGTAATGTGCTCCACGATCTGTTTCCGATCCAGCGCCAGGGTCAATGCGCGCCGGACGCGCGCATCATTTAGCGGCGGCACACTGACATTGAGACGATAGAAATAGGTACCTAGATAAGGTGTGATGCGCAAGGACACCGGATCCCGCGTCCGGTAGACGGCAATCTTTTCCGTGGGTACGCGAAAGGTCACATGCAACTGACCGGCCCGGTACATGCGCTCCTCGGTGCTGGCCACGGCGATGGGATAGAAGTGAATGCCATTCAGCCGCACATTTTTCGCGTCCCAGTAAAACCGATTACGCTTCACTGTGAGTATGCGATTTAACTGCCACTGATCCAACACGAAAGCGCCATTGCCCACCAGATTGCCCGGACGCGTCCAGAGGGTGCCGCGCTCAGCGATGCCGCCAAACCGCGCAATGGTGCCGGGATGTACCGGATAGAAACTGTGGTGAT
>JAYUHG010000247.1:0-1600 GCA_043767195.1 Gammaproteobacteria bacterium
GGAATTTACCACCCGCGCCTGACAACGACTGGGGGCAAGATGCAATTCAATTCGCGTTATTTCCCAAAATTGTTCGCGGCATTGCTGGCGTTTGCGCCCATGGCCGGCGCCGATGATTACACCCGCCCGCAATGGTGGCCATCGCCCTGGGGCAAGGAGGATCAACTGGGCGCGCTGAACCGTCTCACGCCGGCGAAAGTGCTGGAGGCCACGGCGCTGATCAAGACCGGCCGGATTTATGACCTCGGTCATGTGATTGAAGAAGGCATGCCGCTATTTGATCTGACGCCCGGTCATCGCAAATTCACACTCAGTGTGCCGGGCGCACCAAGCTGGGGCCCAATGGGCGAAAATCGCCTGGCGTGGAATGAAGACTACATCTCCGGCCACCTGACCCAGGACGGGACACAGATGGATTCTCTCGCGCACATGGCCACGCAACAGGGCAGTAATGGGGATTTGAATGAACTGCGTTACTACAACGGTCACACCCACGCCGGCATCGGTGGTGGTCGTGGCTTCAGCAAGTTGGGCGCGGAGCGCATCACGCCGATCTTCACCCGCGGCATTCTCATTGACATTGCCGGCCTCAAAGGGCGCATGTTGAACGGCTCCGAGGAAATATCAGTGGCTGATCTGAAGGCGGCGTTAAAGCGACAAGGCATGAAATCCGGCAGCATCCGGTCCGGCGACGCGCTGTTTTACCATACCGGCTGGGGTTCGCTGTGGAACACCGACAACAAGAAATTCAACAGCAGCACCCCGGGACTGTCCGCTGCCGCCGGCGACTGGGTGGTAAAGAAACAAGTGCTGCTGGTGGGCACGGACAACTGGGCCGTAGAAGCAATCCCCAATCCGGATCCGAAATGGTTCGCCCCCAATCACCAGAAATTCCTGGTGGAGAACGGCATCTACATCATCGAGAACATGGACTTCAGCAAGTTGCTCGAAGCGAAAGTATATGAATTCGCCTTCGTAATCGGACCGCTGCCACTGAAGGGCGCCACCGGATCTCCGGTACGGCCATTCGCCATCAACTAACGCCTGTCAGGGACAGGTAGCGTCCGGATTCAGGTCCAATACCTGCGCTGGCGGCTGCTCCAGGTTCGCCGCCACGAATGTCTTGGCATTCGGCAAACGATACACCGCCAACGCCATATTCGCTCCGGTGCCTTCCGTGGTCCACATGGCCCCAGCCGGCTTCATGCTCGTCACCATGCAGCGATGCACACAGCGATACAGCGGCAACACGGGTTCACCTTTCTTCCCAGTCTTCCCTACATCACCGAGGCAGACATGATCCGCATCCGGTGAAAGGGCGCGCCAGATGGAACCATCCATGTGCGCGCCGGTACCCTTGTCCTTCCAGACCCGATCCCATCCCGCCGGCGCCACCAGCAAGTTACCCTCTGCACGCACAGTCAGTGAGCAATCATCCGCCGGACCATAATGGGTTTGGGCGTAGCCACCGATGATAAAGAATCCCGGCTCGGGTTCGGCCTGAAGCAACGCCAGATCCCGTATGCCGCCGGATCCTTTATCCTGCCAGCGCAGCGTCAGGTTGCAGGAATTGCGATATTCGATTTTGGCGGCAGCAGTG
>JAYUHG010000248.1:0-1597 GCA_043767195.1 Gammaproteobacteria bacterium
GACGTGGTACTGGCCATCGGTAATCCCTACGACTTTGGCCAGACCGTGACCCAGGGCATTGTCAGCGCCACCGGGCGTACCAGTCTCGGCATCACCGCCTTCGAAGACTTCATCCAGACCGACGCGGATATCAATCCGGGCAATTCCGGCGGAGCGCTGATCAATGCCTATGGTCAACTGGTAGGCATCAACACCGCCAACTACTCCGAGACCGGCTCTGGCGGGTCACAAGGCATCGGCTTCGCCATCCCCATCAACCTGACCCTGGATATCATGCGCGAGCTGTTGCTGCACGGCACTGTAGAGCGCGGTTGGCTGGGTATCGAGGCTCAAGCCCTGCCGCCCAGCGCCATGGAAACCGCCGGGTTGACCCATGGCGGTGTGCTTGTGGCCTGGGTGCTTCGGGATGGCCCGGCTGCCCGCGCGGGTCTTCAGCCCGGTGACATCCTGACGCAAATCAACGGCCAGGCATTGAACGGGCCGCGCCATGCGATCCAGGTCATCGCCGGCTTTCGCCCCGGTACGGAAATCAACCTGCGTGTGGTGCGCGGGTGGGATGAAAGTAGTGTGCGGGCAAAGGTGGGCAAACGACCGAAACCCACTGGCGTACCCCAATCCTGAGCGCTGGCAATCAGCGTGGCGCGGGGCTCACCCCATCGCAACACGTCACCCCGGCGCAAGCTACCCACAGGATGTGGGGTATGCCGCGAGAGGACAGGATGTCCGGAGCGGCCGGGGCCCAGTAATTAACACCTGGCGCAGCGCTGAAATGAAGGTCGCATTTTCGGCGGCGGTCCCCACGGTGACTCGCAGGCAATCACGCAACAACGGGTGTACGCCATCCAGGTTCTTGATCAACACACTCTGTGCCAACAGGCGCGCATGAATATCCCGCGCCGGGCGATTACCGGCGCGGAACAGAATGAAATTTGCCGCGCTCGGCCATTGCTGAAGCTGCGGGAATTGCCCCAGGGCTTGCCGCAGCGATTCACGATCGCGGCAGATCTGCGCCGCCTGTATTTGCAAATGCTCATGGTGTCGCAGCAGAAACACCGCACCCGCCTGGGCCAGACTGCCGACGTTGTAGGGCATGCGCACTTTTTCCAGTTCCGCGATCCACTGCGGGCGCCCCACCAGAAATCCGATGCGCAAACCCGCCAGTCCGAGCTTGGATAAAGTACGCATCAGCAGCAGATTTTCGTGGGCATCCAGTAACCCCATGGAGTCCACACCGGAAAACGCATGGTAAGCCTCATCAATAATCAATAACCCGGAAGTGGCGTCGGCGAGGCGATGCAGATCCTGCTCTGTACATAAATTGCCGCTGGGGTTGTTCGGTTGCGCCACGAACGTCAATGCCGGTCCGGTCCGCGTCATGAGCTGCAATGCCTGCTCCACCGGAATGGAAAAATCCTCCTGCAACGGCATGCCCATGTATTCCATGCCACACAGGCGCGCGCAACGGGCATACATGACAAATGACGGTTCAAACGCCAAAGCCAGGGCCTTGGGTCGGGCCAGCGCCAGCGTCAATGACTGAATGATTTCATCCGAGCCGTTGCCCAACAAAATCCCGTATTCGGGTTTGATGCCGTAG
>JAYUHG010000249.1:0-1593 GCA_043767195.1 Gammaproteobacteria bacterium
AATGGCGCGCCCGGCAGGACTTGAACCTGCAACCCTCGGGTTCGAAGCCCGATACTCTATCCAATTGAGCTACGGGCGCGCTGGATGAAACCCGTTACAAATTGAACTCTATCACCGCGCCGCCGGATCCATACAGCGGGCCATAACCATGGACCGTGGCACCCTTGAAACGGCCAGCCATGGCGCCGAGCAAAAAGGCGAAATGCTTGAAGCCCATGTCCACGCGGGCTTCCTGAGCGTAGCGCGGACATTCCTTTGTCAGAGCCGCCATATCACCTTTTTCCATTAGACCAAGAATACGCCGGTTCCAACGGTCCTCGGCTTCCGTGGCAATGTGATCCTTTGCCTCATCAATGCTGTGGCGAAATATTGAGCCTGACATTCCACCCACCCCCACCACGGCGATACGCCTGCCAAGATTGGCGGCACAGCGATTGGCAATGGCGCCCAGATCCATGGTGCGTTGCCAGTCGTGATAGACATTGTTCGCGGCGATGACCAGCGGGCGGGTGCTGCCGGGATTCAGATAGTGATTTGCCACAATGGTTCCCGTGTCCACGGGAAATGCATCGTAATTAACACCCTTGGTCTTGATGCCGCTGGCGGTGGTGGCGGCGATGCAGGCCTCGGCCAGAGGCACATCAGTGCGGAAATCAAATTTCAGATTGCCGTACTCGTGCCAGTTCTCATCCACATGCAGGCCCTGTACTCGCGGTCGTGTTTGCCATAACTGATCCAGCACCGCGATCCATTGGGTGGAATACACCACAATAGCGTCGGCCTGCGCCGCTTGCAGCGCGCGACCGGCCTGTTCCATGGCCGTGGCGAGTTTGCCCCAATGGGGATTATCGCGCCGCACAAAGGGCAGCGGCGAACCGGGCAGCAGAAATGCCGCAACCACGGCGGACTTTTTCTGCGCACCTTGGGTTGCACCACGGCTG
The DNA here is from genome assembly GCA_043767195.1 of Gammaproteobacteria bacterium. Lineage (GTDB taxonomy): Bacteria > Pseudomonadota > Gammaproteobacteria > Eutrophobiales > Eutrophobiaceae > 2-02-FULL-61-13. Next base: position 942 of record JAYUHG010000249.1, read on the forward strand.
CGCGCGACTTTCCTGGTGGCGGCTTTGCGCCGGATTGCCGGCGCTTGAAAGGATTTGCGGCTCATACCGCACTGAATTTTCATGGATTCTCCCTAGGCCGCTTTGGCCTGTTTCGCCTGCTCCAGCCGCCACTCCATCACCGCATTACCGGTGCCGATCACGGTGCCGTAGCCATGCAGCTCACCGGGGATTTCGGGATAACCCATGGCGGCGAACATCCAGGTAAAGGCGCCGGACTTCACTTCAGCAAAGGCCTCATTAATGAACTGTGGCAGCAATCGGAACACTTCGCGGGTCTTGCCCTGACGCATCAATTCAATCATGCGCATGTCCCACAAATAGCCCGGGTAATTCTGCGGGTGTTCCTGGGACATATCTTCAGGCACTTCCGGTTCCTGGCTGAAGTGATAATGACACAGCGTATTCGAGGCCAGCAACACTGCGCGCTTGCCGCTTTTCTCAATGGCCCGCGCCGTGGCCTTGCCCAACAGATCCATTTCGCCAAGACCTTCTTCGGTGGTCAGGTAATAGGGTGAATTGTTCGCGGATAAACCCACTACCGGGATATCCCACTGTGGCCGGATCATGTGCAGGGTAGTGATGGTGCCGTAATCCACGCGGAAATTGGGATTGCGCATCATCTTGGTGGTCA
>JAYUHG010000250.1:0-3925 GCA_043767195.1 Gammaproteobacteria bacterium
TAGAGCGAGAACCACAGAGCGCCGGTGCGGCGCAGCACCCGCAACGAGAGCGCGGAGAAGACAGCGACTGCCGCAGGGGAATGACCGATGGGCGGCTCATACATGCGCGCCAGGTGCCAGCCGGACACCAGCCGGGCGCAACACGCCATCACGAAGATGATGACAAAGCCGATGACCGCTGCGTTCCGATAATCGAAGTAGTGCAACACCAGTCCGCTGACGGCCAGGGCCGTGAAAGCCATGATGTTCGTCAGGCGTGTGCGCAACGCGAAAAATCGCCCGCGTCGTTGCTCGGGGACAATGTCCCCCATGAGACTGGTCCACGGCGGGGCCGCCAATCCGCCGCCAGCGAAATAGCAGGTATAAAGTATCAGCAATACGGGCACGGCCTGGTCGGGGAACCAGTAGGGCACGGCCAGGATTGGTACAAAGACCAGTGCTTGAAACAGTACGCCGCCCAGGATCACCGGCTTGCGCCGCTGCATGTGCCGGGCCAGCCACGCGCCAGCCAACTGCGCCAGAGAACCCAGCAACTGCGGCAAGGTGGACAGCAAGGCCACTTGGGGTGCGCTGGCGCGACAAAATAATGAAAACGCGGACAAATATGTTTCCGCGCCGCCCTGCATGACGGCGTAAGCCATGGCGTCGCGCAGGGAATGTTTCAGGGAGCGATCCGTAACTGGATCGCTGGTGTGGCGGTGCGTCCGGCCTGATATGAGGGAACGGAGCCGCATTGATGTTATGCGCGTACCGGCAACGCGCGAATGAAGGCGATGACCGCCGCGACCGCGGAGTTCATATTTGCCCCGGTGGGGAGAGCGGTACTGCGTTGCGGCAAGAAGTCGTGGTTGCCATCCGCTAGCCAGTGCAGACGAATAGCTGGTGAAAGGTCGTAGGCCGCTACTTCTCTTCGGGTTCCGAAGCTGTCCCGCTCACCCTGGCAAATCAGTGTCGGTGTGCGCAAGGTACGCAGATGTTCTATGCGTAGTTTGAGCGGCTGTTTGGGAGGATGGAATGGATAGCCCAGACAGACAACACCGGCAACACGATGCTCATCGGCGATCATGCTGGCGATGCGTCCGCCCATGGACTTGCCGCCGATGACCAGGCGTTCAGGCGGGCAATGCTCCCGATCTATGCAGTGACGAATAACATCGGCAAAGGCCTGGCGCAGAATACGGCCACCACTCGGTGGCCGCCGCACACCGGTGCGTACCATATCTTCCATGTACGGGAAGTGAAACCGCACCACACGAATGCCGGCAGCGGCGATGTGTTTGGCCACCGACTCCATGAACGGCGATGCCATGCCTACGCCGGCGCCATGGGCGAATACGAACAGGTGACTGGCCTCCGCGAGGCCATCCACCAGAAACTCCTTTATCAGTATCCGTTCCTGTTGCACGGGCTTAGTTTCGGTTGAGAGCGGTGCGCAGTGCAGTGCGCACCTGATCACGCAATGCTACCCACCGGGCCGCGGGTTTCGCCACAATGGATTGGTTCAATTCCAGTTCGATCCCGGTATACAAGGACTGCGGAGTGAGACGCCGAAGCCAGGTAGTGAAACCATCCGCGCTGCCGCGATACGGGTAATTACAACGCACACACAAATCCGGATCCGTCTCCAGCAATGCCAGGCGCAGCCGTTGCGCGAATATGGCTTCCCGCGCTCGATCCGGGTTATACAGAATGCCAATGTCGGCATTGCGCCGGTGGCCATTTAGCACTGGCGTAAAACTGTGTACCGAAACATGTGTAAGTGCGAGCCTGGATTTCAAATGCCGGCTCACGGCCTGTTCAACTTCACGGCGATAGGGCGTGTAGTAACGATCCAGGATGTGTTTCCGTTCCAGGCCGGAGCAATCGCCTGTGACAGAGGAAAACAGACCACGGTGGGACGGGGAACGATTCAAATCCACCACCAGGCGCGAGATGCTGGCGGCATACAGGGGGACATCCAGTTTGCGCGCCAGATAGCGGGCCATCACCAGTGCGCCGGGGTCCCAGCCGCGATGGGATTGGAGCAGGGCAGTATGGCCTCGAAATAGCGGCTGCAATTCACGCGGTACGCTGTGGCCGCCGTGCTCACACGTCAGGATTAAGGCGTCAGCCGATCCCTTCAAAGCGGCTTCCCTCCGCCAGATTCCGGCACAGGACGCGGTAGGTCTCTTGAATATGAGAACGGCGCGCCCCGGCCACGGCGCGAGTGATGCGTCGCGCCAGACAGCCGTTTTGCAGAATGAATTGCAGGTGTTGGCGCCATTCCGATTCAGACTGCGTGCGTGGTACGGACTCCAGCAGGTGTTGCCAGAGTTCGTGAGCCTGGGCGCGTCGCTCAGGAAAATTGAATAGGCGCAGATATTCGCGGTTTTCAATTACCGCATGATCCGCCGCGTGAACACAATCATTGAATATCTGGGCCAGCACAGAGGTTTCCAGTTCATTTTGTTCAGGCAACGAGCGGAACTTTCCGGCAACGAGGGCGCGTAGCGCCGCGCAAACGCCCTGGGCGATAGCAATGTCCATGGCCGGGCACTCCTGGGTATCCAGTACGCGTATCTCGATGGTGTTGCGTTCAAAACGCGCAATAGCGCCGCGGGCATTCAGCCATTCAAATTGCAGGACCCCATCCGGATCCTGGGGCGCGATGTCGGCATACATGGGTGCCAGGATGTTCTGCGCATAGTCTTGGCGCGAATTCGCGGGTTCCGGCACCACGAGGCCGGTAATACTGGGAATGAGCTTGGCATTGGTTCGATACATGTCCAAGCGTGTATCCATGAGTCCGGTCAGGTCCCATTGCAGTAACGGCGAACTGGCGGCCAGCGCTGGCAGGATCGGCAGCAGGCAGCGGATCGCCCCGTGCAATTGAGCGAACTCATGATCATCGGCAAACGGCAAATTGATATGCATACTCTGCAAGTTCGACCAGCCGTGACCCTGGCAATCAAAGATGCGGTCGAATGCGGCGTACACCTCGTTGTAGCCATGGGGCCAGAGTCGCGTCTCCAGCGCCGGATTCATCCATGGATGCATGGCGCCGGGCATCAACATGCCGTTCAGTGCTTGCAGGATGTCATTAATGCGATGGATTTCTTTTTGGAACGCATCGGGGAGGGCGTTCAGCCCTGGCACCGGGCCGTTGGTCTTGAGTTCAATGACATGCAACACCAGTTCGTTGGACCAGGCAATGTCGCTCTCAGCAATCTCCTCAACATAATCGCCGGCCACGGCATGCAGTACCTTGTCTGTTACCGCCAGGACGTTATGTTTATCCCGGTCAACGATCATGTATTCCAGTTCAATGCCGTGTCCGGTGAACAACGACAGTGGCGGGGGCGATGCGGTTTCGGTCATCCCTGGGGGCCGCGCTTCTGTTGCTCAATGCGTTTCAGGAATATCCCCATGATTTCCCGGTACAACGCGCCCTTCAGGATGGCGTCCTCGGTGCCGGAATCAATGTTCGGGTTGTCATTAACCTCAATCACATAGCACTTGTTTTCCACCTGTTTCAGGTCCACGCCGTAGAGACCGTCGCCGATCAGGTTGGCGGCCTTGATTGCGGTGCGCACCACATCATCGGGCGCTTCGCCCACGGAGATGGTGTTGTGCCCCCCCTCATCCTGGGTAGTGCCGTCCTTGTCATGGCGATAGACCTGCCAGTGTTCCCGGGCCATGAAGTAGCGGCACACAAACAGCGGTCGCCGGTCACAGACGCCTACACGCCAATCAAACGGCGTCGGCAGATACTGTTGAGCGATGATCAATTCCGACTTGGCAAGCAGGCGCGTAACCTGCTCTTCCAGTTCGTCGCGGTGCTCCACTTTGATGACGCCGCGGGAGAAGGCGCTGTCTGGTTGTTTTAAAACGCAGGGCAGCCCCAGTTCCGTAGCGATTAAATCCCGGTTTTTGGAATGCACCACCA
>JAYUHG010000251.1:0-3921 GCA_043767195.1 Gammaproteobacteria bacterium
TGAAATTGCGCGGCTCGTTGTCCATGGCCATGGAAGTGCAGCAGCGGTTACTGCCGTCGGAGGCGCCCAGTTATCCAGGGCTGGATCTGGCCGGGCGCAGCTATTATTGCGATGAGACCGGCGGGGATTACTACGATTTTCTGAAAATAAATTCCTTCCCAAATTCCACGGCCGTGGTCGCCATTGGCGATGTTTCCGGTCACGGCATTGCCTCCGCCATGGTCATGGCCGCGGCGCGGGTCATCCTGCGCAGCCGCTGCCGGGACGCGACATCGCTACCCGAATTGCTTGGTCACATGAACGCGCAGATTGTTGAGGACAGCGGCGGTGGCCGTTACATGACCATGCTGCTGGTGGCGGTGAACGCCGAACGTCAGGAGTTAATTTGGGCCAGCGCCGGGCACCGCGAGCCGTTATTACTGGACGCCGCCAGCGCGGAGTTTGTTCAGCTACAGGGAGCGGATATTCCGCTGGGCGTGGCGGTTGACGCGGAGTATCAAACCCATGTGCATCAGGGCTTGCGATCCGGGCAATTGATCTTGCTGGCAACGGACGGCTTGTGGGAGGCCGCCAACAGCGCGGGCGAGCCATTTGGATTGGCGCGTCTGGGAGCCCTCATGCGCGATCATGGGCATCAGAGTGCCCAGGAAATTTGCGCCGCCATTGCGTTAAATGTGCTGGAGTTCTGCGGCGCCACCGCCCAGCGCGATGACATCAGCTTCGTGGTAGTAAAACTGACCTGACCCCATTACTGTTTCTTACCTACCATATCCGCCAGGCGTTCGCCTAGAATGTAGCTGATATTGAAATTGAGCTTGGCGACGATGTTCGGGAAAAATTTCAGATCCTTCTGCATGCGCTCATAATCAAAGCGCAGTGCGGAGACCGGAGTCAGGGCGCGCACATCGGCGGTGCGTTGCATCTCGCGGATGTAGCCGATCTCGCCGAACACCTGGCCGGCATGGAGCGTGGCCAGTACTCGGGACTGATCGCCGTCGCGACGAATGACCTGCACTTGACCCGAGAGTAGCAGGTACATGCTGCGACCCACGGTATCCTGTTCCACCAGCAGAGTTCCCGTCTCGAATTCATTCAATTCCGAAATCAGGATGGCCTTGCGGCGCTGATACTCGCTCATGTCCCGGAACAGTGGACTGCCCTCCAGCACGGCCTGGTCTACCTTCATGGCCAGTATTTGATACAGACCCACCAGCCGCACCTTGGCCATGACGATGGGCGTGATCAACAAATTGGCGAAGATGGAGAACAGCATGGTGGCCGCGGCCAAGGCGCCGAATTGCGCTACCACGGTGAAATTGGAGAACAGCAGAATGCCGAATCCCAGTGACAGCGCCAAACTGGAAACAATGAGCGGTGTAGACTCTTCATCCACGGCCTCGTTCACAGCGGCCTGATAATCCGATGTACGCCGGCACTTTTCGTTGTAGCGCGCGAGCAGGTGAATGGTGCCATCCACGGCAATGCCGACGGCGATCACGGCAACCATGGCGGTACCGGGATTCAGCGGCATATCCAGCAGACCCATGATGCCGAACATCATGGCGATGGGGATGATGGCGGGTATCAACGCAATGGCGCCACCCTTGAATGAGGTAAACATCACCGACATGATCAGGAAGATGATCAGCAGCAGCATGAACAGGGACTTCACCTGACCCACCATCAGCGTCTCGGCGGCGTTATTCACCATCAGATTTTCGCCGACGATATTCACTTTCATGTCCGTGCCGACGATGGACAGCACCACGTCTTCCAGTTCGGAGATATAGCCGTTCAACGTGTGCGAGTCGGAGATGTTATGGCGCACGACGATATTCGCCCGGCTGTAGTCGTGGCTGACGTAGCTGTCCAGATCGCCGCGCTGAAAGAACATCAGGTATTGGGCGATCATCTGCCGGGTCTTGGGCAAGGCCAGGTGCTCGTAGCCGCCGTGAAACTCCCGGTTCACATAGGCCAGGTGATCGGCCAGGGAGATGCTGCGATCAAACGCCTTCTGCTTTTCCATGAAGGCCTGGATTTCCGCCAGCTTGGCCACATTGTCCGGTCGTTGGAAAGCATTTTCGGCGCCGGCATCCAGGGCGATAAAGAACACCTTAATCCCGGCCAGATCGCCATGAATGCGCTTGGTGTCCTGGATCAGCGGCCGATTCTCGGGGAAATAGGATAGCGGGTCATTGGTCACATAAAGAGTTGAGGCCTGAAAGATAAAGAAGGCGCACATCACCGCGGTGATCCCCAGGGTGGCCAGGGGGTGATGGGTCTGGTAATGGCGGAACACGGACATGATGTGTTCCGGCATGGTCTTGTCCGCGGGCGCTTCTATTTCAATACGCCGCTCAGGTCCGAGCCAGGACAACAACATCGGCACCAGCAACAGCGTGACGAATCCATTGGCGACCATGGCGAAGGTGGAGGCGATGGCAAACTGCCGGATCAGGCCAATATCGGTAAACAGGTTGGAGGCAAATCCCAGCACCGTGGTTAATACCGTCAGAATCACCGGCACACCCAGATGCCGCGCCACATGCTGGATGGCCTCGCCGCGCGGATCCTTATTATCGTCGTTGAGGCCGCGGAAGAACGCCGCCACCATGTGTGTATCTTCAGTGGAGCCGATGACAATGATCAGCGACGGCAGCATGGCGCTGAGAATATTGATGGGGATGCCAATCCACCCCAGTACGCCAAAGGTCCAGATGATGGTGACGCTGGCCGTGATCAGCGGGATGATGGCAGCCATCCAACTGCGCAGCAGCAGCACAATGGATACCACCAGAATCAGCGCGGACAGCGGCCCCAGCAGCACGAAATCTTCAAACAGGGCATCCTTGAGTTCTACGGTGATGCGCGGCGGGCCCACCTGCACCAGTTGTTCAAACTGACCGCGTTCCTGGGCCAGTAGCGCTTCAAGAGAGGTATATAGCCGGCGGCTGAATTCGGGGTCCTCGTCTTCGTCCATGGCCGAAACGATCATGGCCATGACATAGCCATCCTTGGAAAAGAAATTTCCCAGATACAGAGGATTGCGCAAGGCACTGTCGCGGGCGGCAAGCGCCTCTTCCAGGGTTTTCGGCGCGGTCAGCAGCACGGGTTTGGCACTGACCTTGCCTTTGGCGCCATCCACGGTTTGCAGCGTGAATACGCTGTCTACGCGCGTGACATTCTTGATGCCCTCTATGCCGCGATGCAGGGATTCAATGCGCGCCAACTTTTCTGGTGTCCACAACTTGGCGTCACGGATATAGATGATGGTTTTATTGTCCGAGCCAAACTCGCCCATGATGCGCTGATACACCTGCCGCGCCGGGTCGCTGGCCGGAATCAGACTGTCAAATCCAGTGTCCACGGTGAGACGCGGCAAGCCGGTTGCCGCGAGTGCGGTAATGACCGCCAGAATAATGGCGACCAGGCGCGTATGCCGGATACCGAGCAGCAGGAAACGCGCGATCATGGGTTTTCTCCTGAGCCGGTGGCCGGGGCCGCGGTGGTTGATGCCATGCCTTCCGGCTCATTCACGGGCGGGGTCTGGTAATTTTCAAACAGCCATGCCGCGCTGAACATTTCCAACGGCACGTAGTCACGGGAGAAGATGCGTCGGTCTACTTTAATTAACGTCTGATGCTGTTCCCGAAAATCATCCATCAACATCAGGTTGGCGTGCCATAGCGTGCCATCCACGACCTTGAGATCGTAGGAACGCTGCCTCCGGTTGATTTCGCCGTTGGCGTCAAAATGGTCGGTGCGGGTGATGAAAAAATTGTCCTGACGGATAAAGTGGCGGCGCAGCGGGCGGGTTTTGCGCGGATCGGCGCCGGCATGAAATACATCCACGGAGAAATACAGTTGATCCTCCAGATCCAGGTCGTCACTGCGCACATAAAGGTACTCCGACAGCATTTC
>JAYUHG010000252.1:0-3905 GCA_043767195.1 Gammaproteobacteria bacterium
CTGACACCGGTATTGATCGTTTATTACTTCTCCCTGGATTTTCTCCACCGTGGTATAGACAACTGGTTCGATGTGCGCGTGGAACAGGCGCTGGACGACTCCCTGGAACTGAGCCAGTTATCGCTGGAATTGCGCATGAAAGAGGTACTGCGCCAATCCCAGCAGGCGGCACAGGAATTATCGGCTTTTACCAACGCGGCCATCCCGTTTGAGATAGATGGGTTCCGGCTGCGCAGTGGCGCGGCTGAACTCACCATCCTCAACCGCCAGGGCACATTCATCGCTTCCAGCAGCGGCGACACCGGCACACTCATGCCCGCGCGCCTTGAAGAACGCATCCTGTTTCAGGTGCAGCAGGGAAATAATTATGTCGGCCTGGACTCGGTTGCCGGCGCCGGACTCTCCATTCGCGCCGTGGTCGTTATACCGGAATCGGGTGTTGAGACAGAGGCGCGCATCGCACAAATGCTGTTTCCGTTCTCTGAGCGCGTCAACGTGCTGGCGGAGAATGTGGAAGCGGTATTCGTCCGCTATCGGGAACTGGCTTATCTGCGGGAGCAGCTCAAATTCAGCTTTGTCCTCGTGCTTACCCTGGTGCTGCTGTTTTCAGTGTTCTCCGCGGTCTGGGCGGCGTTTTTCTCGGCGCAACGACTTGCCGCGCCAATCCGCGATCTGGCGGAAGGCACGAAGGCAGTGGCGGCCGGAGATTACGAAACGCAGTTGCCGGTACCTGGCAACGATGAGCTCGGCTTTCTGGTGTCCTCATTCAATGAAATGACGCGCCGCATTGGCGCGGCGCGGGATGAAGTGCACAGCAGCCAACTGGAGGCGGAAGCACAGCGCGCTTACCTGGAAAGCATATTGCGCCGCCTGTCATCGGGAGTATTGGTCATCACCGCGGAAAATCGCGTACTGACCGCGAATATCAGCAGCGGTCTGATTCTGGGTCTGGACTTGGTGGCATTGGTGGACAAGTCCATTGCCCAAATCCGCTCGCAGTACCCGTTTTTGGATCCGCTGCTGAATGTGATGGAGGCCCATGCAGTCAGCGCCGGTGAAGATTGGCGTGAACAGGTGATTCTGTTCGGAACCAGCGGCCGGCAAATACTTAACTGCAGCGGCGCATTCGTGGAGTTACACGGCAACCAGGAAACGTCGGTGCAAGTGACCGTGTTTGACGACATTACCGCGTTGATCCAGGGGCAAAAGAATGCGGCCTGGAGTGAAATGGCGCGTCGCCTGGCCCATGAGATCAAGAACCCGCTGACACCGATTCAACTGGCGGCGGAACGGTTGCGGCAAAAGTATCTGCGTACACTGGCGCCGGATCAGTCAGAGGCGCTGGACCGTCTCACCAATACCATTATTCAACAGGTTGAGACCATGAAAGACATGGTCAACACGTTTTCCGAGTATGCTCGGGTACCCGCCATGCGGCTGGAAGAAGTGGATCTGAATGCGCTGCTTTTGGAGGTGCTGGATTTGTATGGCAACGTGGATGCCGGAGTGGTTATTACGCCGCGGCTGACACCCGGACTGCCGCGCACCGTGGCAGATCGTGGACGCATCCGGCAGGTGCTGAACAATCTCATAGCCAATGCCATGGAGGCGTGTTCCGGGCAGGAATATCCGCTACTGGAGGTTTCCAGTGATCACATCTCGGAAGCCGGACGGGAATTCATCGAGATCCGCATCAGGGATACTGGTACCGGCATATCTGGGGATATAATCGCTTCCATCTTCGAGCCTTATGTCACGACAAAGCAGAAGGGGACGGGACTGGGACTCGCCATAGTCCGCAAAATCGTTGACGAACATAACGGCATGGTGTGGATGGAAAATAATCGTGATACGAGTGGCGCCTGCGCGGTGATCAGACTGCCGGCTGTAGCCGCTGCGATTACCGGGGTCAATGACATGAATAAAATGCGAGACGCGGTATGAGCCCCACCACTGTCCTGGTGGTGGATGACGAGCCGGACATCCGCGCGCTGGTTAAAGAGATACTGGAAGACGAGGGCTTCCGGGTGACCGTGGCCGAGAATGGCGCCGATGCCCGCGCCCAGCGTGAAAAATCCCGTCCCGATCTGGTGTTGCTGGATATCTGGATGCCGGATATAGATGGCATCTCGCTGCTCAAGGAATGGAGCGCCGGCGGGCAACAGCCTTTTCCGGTCATCATGATGTCCGGCCATGGCACCGTGGAAACCGCGGTGGAAGCCACGCGGCTCGGCGCCTACGACTTTCTGGAAAAACCCCTGTCCATAGCCAAACTGTTACTGACCGTGCGCAATGCGCTTGAGTCCGCCCGGCTGCAACAGGAGAACGTGCGCCTGCGGCAACACGCGTATACGCCAGCGCACGATCTGATTGGCCGCAGCGATGCCATGGCGCGCCTGCGTGAACAGATCCGGCGTATTGCCGGCCACCAGACACCGGCGCTGATTGAAGGCGAATCGGGGGCGGAAAAAGAATCCGTGGCGCGCTTCATCCACCAGCAGAGCAGCCGCGCCGATGGGTCGTTTATCAAGGTTAGTGTGTCGGCGTTGTCCGCCGAAGATGCGGCGGCGGAAATGTTCGGTCGCGAGGAAGACGGAGAAGTGTTTCCAGGCTATCTGGAAAAAGCCCAGGGCGGATCCCTGTTCCTCAAGGATATTGCCGATGTGGATCTGGCCACCCAGGCACGGCTGCAGAGCGCACTGGAAAAACAGCACTTCACCCGTCGCGGCGGCACGCAAAATATGCCGCTGGATGTGCGCGTTATCGCCGCCACCCGCTATCGGCTGGAAGATCGGGTCAAACAAGGGACTTTCCGCGACGACTTCTTTTTCCAGATCAGTGTCGTGCCAATCCGTGTACCGCCACTGCGTGAACATTTCGAAGACATACCGGAACTGCTCGAGTACTACGTCAACTTCTTCGTCCAACAGGAGGGCCTGGGCTATCGGCGCTTCTCCACGGCGGCCCAGAACCGGCTGCGACGCTATCACTGGCCGGGCAATGTGCGTGAACTGAAGAATCTGGTGCAACGGCTGCTTATTCTGGGAAGCAGTGAAAGCGTGGAGCTGGAAGAAGTGGAGTTCGCTCTGGGTGACCAGCCCGGAACTCACGCGGAAGAAACCCTGCACAACTTCGACCTGCCGCTGCGCGAGGCGCGGGAAAAATTCGAGCGTGCCTACCTGGAGTACCAGCTCAAACAGGCCAACGGCAGTGTCAGCAAGATTGCGCGCACTGTCGGCATGGAACGCACCCATCTGTATCGCAAATTGAAGTCCCTCGGTATTGACCTGAAACCGTAGCAGGGTGCGATGCTGATCCGTTGTGCCGTGACGACTCCACGCCGATGGAAACAGAAAGTAAATCAGACGCGCAGAAGTGGGATCGGATCTACACCGACCGACCAACCGCCACGCCTCTAGCCGCCACGGTCCTGATCCAGAATCAACACTTGTTGCCGGAAACCGGCTCAGCGCTGGACCTGGCCTGCGGTCGCGGCGGCAATGCCCTGCTGCTTGCCGCCCGCGGTCTGGTAACCCACGCCTGGGACATATCCATGGTGGCACTGGAGGACTTGCGCCAATTGGCCGCAAACGCCGGACTCCTTATTAACGTGGATCACCGGGATGTCACCAAGAACCCGCCCACACCCGACAGCCTGGATGTCATTATTGTCAGTCATTTTTTGGACCGCGCCCTTATCCCGCATCTGATCACAGCCCTGCGCCCGGGCGGATTGCTGTTCTACCAAACCTTTCTGCGCGCCGCGGTGGATGCCTCCGGTCCGTCCAACCCCGAATACCGGCTCGGCAGCAATGAATTGCTGGCGCTGTTCCGGTCACTGCAAATACTCGTGTACCGGGAAGAAGGTGTCATCGGGGATATTCAACGCGGGTGGCGCAATGAGG
>JAYUHG010000253.1:0-1579 GCA_043767195.1 Gammaproteobacteria bacterium
TCAAACCCGAGTCCAAATCCGGCGTGCGGCACGGTACCGTATTTGCGCGTATCCAGATACCACCAATAATCGGCCAGATCGAAACCCATCTCGGTGATGCGCCGCTCCAGGTAATCGTAGCGCTCCTCACGCTGGCTGCCGCCGATGATTTCGCCGATGGCGGGGACCAGAATATCCATGGCTGCCACGGTTTTGCCGTCGTCATTCTGGCGCATGTAAAACGCCTTCAATTCCCTGGGGTAATCGTAGACGATTACCGGCTGCTTGAAATAGTCCTCAGTCAGGAATCTTTCATGTTCCGACTGCAAATCCCGGCCCCAGGCCGGCGTAAATTCAAACTTCCGGCCTGACTTTTGCAGTAATTCCACCGCCTCGGAATAGGGCAGGCGGATGAATTCATGCTTGGCGATGTTCTCCAGTCGTGCCGGCAGGTCCTTATCCACGAATTTGGCGAACAGATCCAGGTCTTCGGCGCACTTAGTTTGCGCATAATGCACCAGATATCTGACCATTTCTTCACCCAACGCCATATCGTCACGCAAATCGGCGAAGGCTATTTCCGGCTCGATCATCCAGAATTCGGCCATGTGCCGGCTGGTGTTGGAGTTTTCCGAGCGGAACGTGGGGCCAAAGGTATAGACCTTGCCCAATGCCAGACAGCAGGTTTCCACGGATAGCTGGCCGGAGACGGTGAGATTGGCCTCCTTGCCGAAGAAATCCTGGCCAAAGTCCACGGCGCCGTTAATTTTCGGTACGTTGGCCAGGTCCAGGGTTGTTACCCGGAACATCTCGCCCGCGCCTTCACAATCCGCGCCGGTGATGATCGGTGTGTGGATCCAGTAAAACCCGCGCTGGTGAAAGAACTCATGCACCGCATGAGCCAGCCGGGCGCGAATGCGAAACATGGCGCCGAATTTATTGGTACGCGGACGCAAATGGGCAATGGTGCGCAGAAACTCATCGCTATGGCGCTTTTTCTGCAGCGGGAAATCTTCCGGCGCCGGCCCCACCAGTTGCAGGCTGCGGGCACGTACTTCCCAGCGTTGTCCTTTACCCGGCGAGGCCACCAATTCTCCCTCCACGCGGATGGCTGCGCCGGTGGTGACGTTGACGGCAATGCCGTAGTCGGGGCAGTTTGCTTCCACCAGGATCTGCAAATTCGCCAGGCAGGAGCCATCATTTAATTCGATGAAGGAAAACTCTTTGGAGTCCCGGCGGGTGCGCACCCAGCCGGCTACGGCCACATCGGTCTGGGGGGATTCGGAGTGCAACAGGGAGGCAATACTGGCGCGCATAGTTAATTATAATCGCGGGCGTAATGCCACACACCCTGCATATTAAGCCGCGCAATCCGGATCGCATTCATTTGCTCCAGATCACGGATACCCACATCGCCCGCGAACCCGGTCCGACGGATTTTGAGGGCATGGACACCTACGCCACGCTGGCGACTGTGCTGGAGACAGCCGAGGCACAACCGGAAATACCGGATTGCATGGTCTTGACCGGAGACTTGGTGGACATCCCCTCCCCGGAAGCCTATGGGCGGTTGCTGGAATTGCTGCGTGATCGCCCCTAT
>JAYUHG010000254.1:0-1573 GCA_043767195.1 Gammaproteobacteria bacterium
CCGGCCCAGGACCTGATGAAATTGGGCTATCGCGCCATTATCGTCACCGGCCAGCCCGGCAATTCCAGCCACCGCTGGGGTCTGGTGGTTACCGCCGAGGGGGTGAAGCTGGTGGACGCCACACAATATAAAGGTATGTGGAATTACCCGGCCTGCGTCAAGTTGCTGGCCAATTACCCGGATTCCGCCTCCGCCATCACCATCGGCCCGGCGGGGGAGATGCTGTTGAAGGGCGCGTCAGTTGGATGTACCGACCGCTCCAAGGGCCGGCATCCGGCCCGCCATGCAGCCCGCGGCGGCGTCGGCGCGGTCATGGGATCGAAGTGTCTGAAGTGGGTGCTGGTGGATCCGGGCAAGGCGCCGCTACGCGCGCCGTCTGATCCCAAGGGTTTCGCCAAGTGGATGAAGGAATTCAGCAAGGATTATCTGAGCGGCCCGCGCCACGAAACTTTCAAGCATGGCACCAGTGCCGTGGTGCCCATCGCCAACATGCTGCACACCTTTCCCTACAAGAATCGCACCGAAGGTCGCAATCCTCATTTCGAAGGTCTCGATGGCGCCAAAATCCGCGAGACATTCGAAACCCGCGGCGGCGGCATGCACAACTGCATGACCGGCTGCATCGTCAAGTGTTCCAATGTGGTTCACGACAAGGACGGCAATTACCTGACATCGGCGCTGGAGTTCGAGACGCTGACGTTGCTGGGTTCCTGTTGCGACATCAATAGCTGGGAAGATGTGGCCGATCTGGATCGGTTGTGTGATGAACTGGGATTGGACACCATCGAAACCGGCGCGGCACTGGCGGTGTTGATGGACTCCGGCGGCATGCAGTGGGGTGATGCGGAAGGCGCGAAGAAGATGTTGCGCGTGGAAGTGAACTCGGGATCAGAAATCGGCAAGCTGGTGGGCAATGGCGCCATGGCCGTGGGAATGGCTCGCCGTCACAAACGCATTCCCGTAGGCAAGGGCCAGGCGTTACCGGCCTGGGACCCGCGCCCACTAAAAGCCGCCGGCATCACCTATTGCACCAGCGCCATGGGCGCCGATCACACTGCCGGGCTGGTGGTGAATCCGGAATTGAATGGAGCCGCGGCCGCGTTGGCATCCCAGGAGATTCAGATTATCAATGCCGTGTGCGATTCCTCCGGTTTCTGCATGTTCCTGGGGCCGACACTGGATGAGACGCGGCGTTTCTTTACCTTGTACTACGGCGAAGAAATCACCCGTGATCAGATGTCGGACCTGGGCTGGCAGTGCATGGCGGATGAATGGGCGTTCAATGATCGCGCCGGGTTCACCGTGGCCGATGACGTGCTGGCGGATTGTTTGCGCGATGAAGGTATCGGTCCGGATCATTCCCTGAAATTCGACGTGCCGGCGGACATCATCGCCATGGTCAAGATCCGGCAGCCGGCGGCGGAGACGTTGTTCACCAAATCTCCCGCCGGGTGAGCAGGAAAAAAGTTTCGTCGCCCTGGTGAAAGAACGTCATCCCGGTGGTCACCCCGGCGAAAGCCGGGGCCCAGAGATCATTCAGATATCCACGGGGCCCCGGATTTCGCCGGGGTGA
>JAYUHG010000255.1:0-3884 GCA_043767195.1 Gammaproteobacteria bacterium
CCAGTTGCACCTGGCGTTCATGCCAATAATCCGAGGAGATGTGGAGAAATTCGCCAGCCGCCGCGCGAATGGCGGCAACCACCTCCGGATGACTGTGGCCGGTGGAGCACACGGCGATGCCGGCGGTGAAATCAATGAAGCAATTACCGTCCACATCCCACACTTCCGCGCCGCTGCCGTGACTCATCACGAACGGATAATCCCGTGGATAACAGGGCGCCACCACACAGGCGTCGCGCTCAATCAATGCCTTGGCTTTCGGGCCGGGTAGATCCGTTTGTACTCGACGGTTTTTCATAAGGTTTACTCCACCACGGTCTGCGACTGCTCGCGCAGGTACTGCGCCAGATAATAGTACGACGCAATGGACTTGCCGGTGCTGCCGGAACCTTTCCAGCCGCCAAAGGGCTGATAGCCGGGCCATGCACCCGTGGTGGCGCCCTGGGGCCGGTTCACATAGGTGACGCCTGCCTCAATGTTCTCCAGAAACCAGGGGATGTCCGCTTCGGCGCCATAAAAACCCGCTGTAAGTCCGAATGGCATGCCGTTGGACAGGGACATGGCGGTTTCCTTGTCGGGAACGCGAGTTATCAACGCAATGGGGACGAACATTTCCTCAGCCCAGAGTGGATGGGAAAGATTCGCTTCCACCAGAGCGGGAGTGCAATAAAAACCGCGCGCCAATGCCCCATCCAGCAGCATGCCGCCACCGCAATGCAGTTTTGCCCCTGCGCTTTTCAATGCGGTGATGAAACGCCGGTAGTTGTCCCTGGCATTGGCGCTGATCACAGGGCCCAACCAGTTCGTGCGCAGCGTCGGATCGCCAATGGTGATGTCCCGCACCTGCGCGATGATCTTATCAGCCAGCGCCTGCGCCACTTTGGCATCCACATAAATACGCGACAACGCCGAGCATTTCTGTCCACCCATGCCGAATGCGGAACGGGTAATGCCGGTGGCGGCCCGATCCAGATCCGCTTCGGCGGTAACAATCACTGCATTCTTGCCGCCCATTTCCGCGATGCACGGACGCGGGTACGGGCCCGTGCAACAACGCGCCAGCAATTTCATCCCGACTTCATGGGAACCGGTGAAGGTGACACCGCCCACCAGCGCATGTCCCGCCAAAGCCGCGCCCACGGTGTCACCTGGACCACAGAGATAATTGAACACGCCCGCGGGGACACCTGCATCGTGCAGACAATCCGCCAGCAGATGACCGGCCCAGGGTGTTTCCTCAGATCCCTTGAACACCACCGTATTGCCAGTGACCAGTGCCGCCGCCACCGGACCGCCCGCCAGCGCAAACGGATAATTAAAAGGTGTGATCACGGCCCATACGCCATAGGGCTTCATGATGGAACGATTATGGCTGCGAAAATTCGGCAGCGGATCATCCGGTAGTTTGTGATCGAACCCGTGCTGGCGTTCAAAATCATCACAGTAGCTGGAAAAGAAATCCGCCGTTTCCTGAACTTCCCCCAGAGCCTCCATGCGATTTTTCCCGACTTCCAGCGCCACCGCGGCGGCAATGTGGTAAACACGTTCATCAATCAATGCCGCCACACGCCGCAAAATGCGGCAGCGTTCCACGGGTGATGTACTGCGCCATCCGGGGTACGCGCCATGAGCAGCGTTCACGGCAGTCTCTACGTCGGCGGGAGTGGCCACGGCAAACCGTCCCAGCACCAGATCCTGATCAATCGGACTCCGCGTCAAAACATATTCCCGGGCAGACACCCTCCTCCCGCCCATGTAGGTATCCTGGGTCTGACCCAATCCCGCGCGGACAGTCACCAGTGCCGCCTCGAACCGCTGATGCAGTTCGGGCGGCGGATCAAACATCGTGGAATAGGTCAGCCGGTAGGTCATAGTTGGAAGGAATCTATCGGTTCAACCGGAGGGCTGCAAGCCGGCCTCGGAAACACACCGGGTAAAAAGGCGTTAGAATCACTATGTGGATGCCGCTGCCCCCAGTTCCAGCAGATTGCCGATCCGAGTCGGGGATTTGTGGGGCGGGCTTGCCGCTATGCTGGTGGCGTTGCCGTCCGCCATTGCCTTTGGTGTGCTGGTGTACTCAGCCATTGACCCGAGACTGGCTGGACAGGGTGCGCTGTACGGCATGCTCGGCGCCGCGGCGCTGGGGCTGGTGGCACCGCTGTTTGGCGGAACACCGGCTTTAATCACGGCGCCGTGCGCCCCGGCTGCCGCGATCCTGGCCGGGCTGGCCACGGAACTTGTCGCCAAAGGTGTCGAACCGGAACGTATACCCGGCTTGTTGGCATTGACTGCGTTGATTTCCGCCCTGCTGCAAGTGGTCTATGGCATCGTCAAGGGTGGCCGCTTCATCAAGTACATCCCTTACCCCGTGGTCAGTGGTTATCTGTCCGGTGTCGGCTTGATTATTGCCCTGGGTCAGTTGCCAAAACTGCTCGGACTGCCCAAGGGATCGAGTCTTTTGAACGGGCTGCTTGATCCTGGGTCGTGGAAGATGCCCGGTGTCATCGTCGGTGTTGTGACCATCGTTGTCATGATCAATGCGCCACGCCTTACGACAAAAATTCCGGCGGCGATCCTTGGTCTGCTGGCAGGAATTGGTTCGTATTTTGTGCTGGGATATTTTTCCTCCGAATTGCTGACCACAGAGGCCAACCCCCTGGTCATTGGCGCTATCAAGACATCGGGGTCCCTGCTGCAATCCATCTCCGATCAGTTCATGGCCCTGCTGAACTTCCACGGTGACGATCTGCGCTTGGTGGGCTATTCAGCCCTGGCGCTGTCCGCACTGCTATCCATTGATACGCTCAAGACCTGCGTGGTCCTCGATGCCTTGACCAAAGGCCGCCACAATTCCAATCGCGAGTTGCTGGGCCAGGGCATCGGTAATCTGGCTGCATTCACCCTCAGTGGCATGCCCGGCGCCGGGACCATGGGATCAACTCTGGTCAATGTCACCAGCGGCGGCACGACGCGTAAATCTGGTTCCGTGGAAGGCGTTTTTGTCGTACTTGCCATTGTGCTGCTGAGTCCCGCCATTGCCTGGGTTCCCATTGGCGCTTTGGCGGGGATATTGCTGGTGGTGGCATTCAGGATGTTCGACTGGTCAGCGTTCAAGCTATTGCGCCATGCCGACACGCGCTTTGACTTTGCCGTGATCGCCGCGGTGGTAGTGGTGGCGGAAACCATCGGCCTGATTGCCGCATCCGCCACCGGCGTCGGGCTGGCCATTCTGCTGTTCATCCGCGACCAGATCCGCGGTTCGGTGTTACGTCGCCGCGCAACCTTGTGCGAGGTATCCTCGAAAACACGCCGGCTGGAGTCGGAGCGGGAATTACTCCAGCAACACGGGGAACTCGCCGCGGTATTTGATCTGCAGGGGAACCTGTTCTTCGGCACCACGGATCAGTTGTTCACCGAGGCCGAACAGGATCTGCGTCTGCGACGCTGGCTGCTGCTGGACATGCGCCGGGTACAATCCATGGATTACACCGCCGCGAATTTATTCAAGCAAATGCATAATCGGCTGGCGGAGAAAAATGGCGGCATTCTGTTTTGCGGCATGCCCTCCAGTCTGCCGCAACGGCAGGATATCCAGGGCTACCTGGGCCAGGTCGGATTGGTGGGCGGAGACAAAACCGGGATCCGTGTTTTTGAAACCCGGGATGAGGCTATTGAGTGGATGGAGGACCGCCTTCTGGAAGTAGCGGGATGGGCTGGTAAACACGTGCAGCGCGCGATGGATCTGGCCGAAATCGAACTACTGAGGGAGATGGAGCCGCCTGTCATCAATGATCTGCGGCGTTGTACCCACGAGCGATCAGTAAAGGCCGGCGGCAAAATTTTTGCCCGTGGCGACGAAGGCGACGAGATATTCCTGATGCGCA
>JAYUHG010000256.1:0-9205 GCA_043767195.1 Gammaproteobacteria bacterium
AAACTGGTGCTGTTTTCCGGCTCGAATTTCTTTTCCATGGCCCCTTGCTTGAATAGCTGCTTGGTTTCATTACTGGCGGCCAGTACCGGCGCGCCGCCGAATTTCTCCATCTGCGTCTGCACCACACCGGTCAACAGGGAACAGAACCGGCGCGTGAGCCAGATACGGTATTCATTGCCGGCACGGGTTGACGCGCGCAGCAGCAGGCGGTCTTCAGCGGCGACATAACTCACATTCATTTGGTGCAGTTGGTCGGACACTCAGCCCAGCCCGCCGGAATCCACAAGGTAATGATCGAGCACCTTTTCCACATCATCCATGTTCAGGGTCTTGAGAATATAGGCATCGCAGCCGACTTCCCTGGCGCGCTTACGATCATCCTCCGATTCGGAAGCGGTCAGGATCACGATTGGCTTTTTGAACCCCTTGGCGCGTAGCTCTATGGTGGCCTCAAATCCGTTCAGTGACGGCATGTTAAGGTCCATCAGCACGAGATCCGGCGGGTTGCTAATGCAACGCGCCACAGCCTGGGCGCCGTCCAAAGCTGTGTCCAACCGATAGCCGGACTTGGCCAGCACCAGTTTGACCAGTTCTATAATGTCTTCATTGTCATCTGTCAGCAGCACAGTCTTCATTTTGGTGATCTCCGTTGGTGAAGGCTCATCAGCCCGGTGAACCAGGCAACATTTCCCCAATGACACAATTGCCGCGCTACAATAATAACCAATAGCATCCACCCTAGCATATTCCGGAAGCGCCGAAATGAAACCCATTCGCCAGGAAGATCTGATCGCCAGCGTCGCCGACGCCCTGCAGTTCATGTCCTATTTTCATCCCCTGGATTTCATCCAGGCCATGAAGCAGGCCTATGACATGGAAGAATCGCCTGCGGCGCGGGACGCCATTGCGCAGATCCTGGTGAATTCCAGAATGTGCGCCGAGGGCCGGCGTCCCATCTGTCAGGATACGGGCATCGTCAACGCCTTTGTGGAAATCGGCATGGATGTGCGTTGGGAGGCGACCCTGAGTGTTGAGGACATGATCAACGAGGGTGTGCGCCGCGCCTACAGGCAACAGGACAATGTGCTGCGCGCCTCCATCGTGTCCGATCCCACTGGTAAGCGCCTCAATACCGGGGACAACACACCGGCTGTCATTCACATGCGTGTGGTCCCGGGCGACAAGGTGAGCGTGAATCTTGCGGCGAAGGGCGGCGGGTCTGAGAACAAGGCCAAGCTGGCCATGCTGAATCCCAGTGACGATATTGTGGAATGGGTTGTGAAGACGGTACCAGGACTGGGCGCCGGTTGGTGCCCACCGGGAATATTGGGCATCGGCATCGGCGGCACCGCGGAAAAGGCGGCATTGCTGGCCAAGGAGTCATTGCTCGAATCCGTTGACATGCCGGCTCTGCGCGCCCGCGGTGCGCAAAACCGGCTGGAGGAATTGCGCCTGGAGATCTTCCGGCGCGTGAATGAGCTGGGCATCGGCGCCCAGGGCCTGGGTGGTTTGACTACGGTGCTGGACGTGAAGATACGCGACTACCCGACCCACGCAGCGTCGTTACCCGTGGCGCTGATACCCAACTGCGCCGCCACCCGCCATGCCCACTTCACCCTGGAGGGCTCCGGCCCATCGTTACAGACGCCGCCCGATATCAACCAATGGCCAAAGGTCAAATGGGAAAGCGGCCCGGATGCGCGGCGGGTAAATTTGGCCACGGTGACACGGGATGAGATTGCCACCTGGAAACCGGGTGAGACCGTGTTGCTCAGCGGCAAGCTGCTGACCGGTCGCGATGCCGCCCACAAGCGCATTCAACAATTACTGGATGCTGGGCAGCCGCTGCCACCGGGGGTGGACTTCACCAATCGCTTCATCTATTACGTGGGCCCCGTGGACGCGGTGGGCAAAGAGGTGGTCGGCCCCGCCGGCCCCACCACCGCCACGCGCATGGACAAATTCACGGAGATGATGCTGGCCAGGACCGGCCTGATTGGCATGGTGGGCAAGGCGGAACGCGGACCCATGGGCATCGAGGCCATTCGGAAGCACAAGGCCGTATATTTGATTGCCATCGGCGGCGCCGCCTATCTGGTATCGAAGGCCATTACCGCGGCACGGGTCGTGGCGTTCCCCGAATTGGGCATGGAGGCAATCCAGGAGTTCGAGGTTAAAGACATGCCGGTAACGGTGGCGGTGGATACCCAGGGTAACTCGGTGCATCAGACCGGCCCGGCGCAGTGGCAACAGATCATATTGAAGCGCAAGAGCGCCTGAGGACCCGGGGCGCGGTGTCAGAAGTGCTGGTAGCCGCTCCGGGATGCAAAATCCACCGGGGCGCCACCGGCGGCAAACCAATGCAGGCCGGTCTCCTGCGTGATCGTCCCGATACGAGTGGCGCGACACCCTGAACTACGCAGTCGAACAGCCAGGGCTTTGGCCCCGGACTCCGACACCGTATAACAAAGCTCATAATCATCGCCGCCGCCAATGGCGTACTGCCAGCGCGCGTTCTCATCCGATAGTGCCATCAACACCGGTCCCAGCGGCAAACTGCCAAGTTCCACCCGTGCGCCCACACCGCTGGCGCGCAGCACATGCTTCAGATCCGTGAGCAAACCATCAGAGACATCAATTGCCGCAGTGGCGACGCTGCGCAACAGCAACCCTGCGCCCACCCGCGGCTCGGGGCGATGCAATCTCTGTACACAGGCATCCAGATCCGGCCCCCGGTCGCCGTGCAGACCCTGAATCACCGCCAACCCCAGCGCTGCCGAACCGAGTTCTCCCGTGACCCAGATTTGATCGCCGGGCCGGGCGCCACTGCGCAACAATGCGGTGCCGTTTGGAACCGTGCCCATAATCTGTACGGTGATGGAGAGCGGCCCGCGGGTCAGATCGCCACCCACCAGGGCCACGCCGTGGGCGCGCGCAAGTTCGGCGAAGCCGCGGCAAAATGCTTCGAGAAATCCCGGGTCCGCGGCAGGCAATGTAAGCGCCAGGGTCGCCCAGCGCGGCTCCGCGCCCATGGCCGCCAGATCGCTGAGATTCACTGCCAGGGATTTGAAACCGATATCGGCGGCGGTAGTAGCCGCCGGGAAATGCACATCCACCACCAGCGTGTCGGTGGACACGACCAATTCATGCCCGTCGGGAACTTTCAATACCGCGGCATCATCGCCGATGCCATGCGACACATCGCCGCGGGCGCCGGTCAGATTCTGAAAAAAGCGCTGAATCAGCGCATATTCGTCGCCGGCCATGGCTCAGGCGGCACCGATCTCCACTGCCCGAATGCCGCGCGCCGCGGCATCCAATACGCCATTGATGAATTTGTGGGACTGCTCAGCACCGAACATTTTCGCCAGCTCCACGGCCTCATTTACCACCACGCGCCAGGGCAGGTCCACGCGGTACAGCAATTCAAACATGGCCAGCAGCAACACCGCCCGCTCCACCGGATCCAACTGCGGGAAACCGCGCTGCAGATGAGGCTCCAGCCGCTCGGCCAGTTCGTCGCGGTGTATCACCACGCCGCGCACAATTTCACGGAAATAAGCCTGATCCGCTTTTTCCATCTCGGATCGTTCGCTCTGGAACTCCCCGATAATCTGGTCAATGGGCTGGCGATTCAATTCCCATTGATACAGGGCCTGCACGGCATTGCGCCGCGCGGAGGCGCGGGCCTGGTTTTGCAAGTACTTGCGGTTACGCGACGCACTCATCTATTCAGTCCGTGCGCTGCCCGGATAATCTTCTCTGCGACAGCGGCTTTGTGCATCAGGACTCATCTTGATCCGATGGCAGCAAAGTCAACTGGACGCGGCGCAGTTCCGGCGGCAACTCATTTTCGAGCCGCTCAATTTCCTCCAGAAACGCGCGCACATCCTCAAAACTCCGGTACACCGAGGCAAAGCGCACATAGGCCACCTGATCCATGGCGCGCAATTCCTCCATGACCCAATCTCCGAGTTTGCGCGACTTGACCTCCCTTTCACCCGAACCACGCAGCTTGCGTTTGATCCGGGCCACGGCCACTTCCACCCGATCCATTTCTACCGGGCGCTTCTCCAGTGCCCGGGTAATGCCGCCACGCAACTTGTCTTCTATGAACGGCTCACGCCGGCCATCGGACTTGATGACGCGGGGAAAATTAAGCTCGGCGTTTTCGTAGGTGGTGAACCGCTCCTTGCACTCCGTGCATACCCGCCGGCGCCGGATCTGCTCGCCTTCACCCACCAGCCGGGAATCAATGACACGGGTATCAATACAGGAGCAGAACGGGCAGCGCATGATCTGGAATTAATCTAACGTCCGTACATCGGGAAGGCCTTGCACAACTCCGCCACCTGTCCGCGCACTTTATCCACCACCGCTTCATTGCCCATGTTATCAATGATGTCGCAAATCCAGCCGCCGATCTTGGTTGACTCGGCCTCCTTCATGCCACGGGTGGTAATGGATGGGGTACCGATGCGAATGCCACTGGTGACAAAAGGTGATTGCGGATCATTGGGCACGGCGTTCTTGTTCACGGTGATATGGGCGCGGCCCAGGGCGGCGTCCAGTTCCTTGCCGGTGAGCTTGCGTGAGATCAAATCCACCAGGAACAGATGATTGTCGGTGCCACCGGAAACGATGTTCACGCCCCGATCCAGGATAATCTTCGCCATGGCCCGGGCATTCTTCAGCACCTGTTCCTGATAGCCGCGGAACTCCGGCTGCATGGCCTCCTTGAACGCCACCGCCTTGCCGGCGATGACATGCATCAACGGGCCGCCCTGGTAGGCGGGGAACACCATGAAATTGATCTTCTTTTCAATATCGGCGTTGGCCTTGCCCATGATGAGTCCGGCGCGTGGCCCGCGCAGGGTCTTGTGAGTAGTAGTCGTGGTGACATCGGCGATCTGCACCGGACTCGGATACAGCCCCACCGCCACCAGTCCCGCCACATGGGCGATATCCGCCACCAGAATGGCGCCGACCTTGTCGGCGATGGTACGGAACCTCTGCCAGTCAACGATGCGGGAATAAGCGGAAAACCCGGTCATGATCAGTTTCGGCTTGTGCTCCAGCGCCATTTTCTCCGCGGCGTCGTAATCAATCTGACCGGTGGCGGGATCAAGACCATATTGCACCGCGTTGTAGATTCGGCCAGATACGTTCACGGAGGCGCCGTGGGTCAAGTGGCCGCCATGGGCCAGACTCATGCCCATAATCGTGTCGCCCGGTTGAATGAGAGCAAGATACACGGCGCCGTTGGCCTGGGAGCCGGAGTGAGGCTGCACATTAGCGAAATCAGCCCCGAACAGTTTTTTGGCCCGATCAATCGCCAGTTGTTCGATGACATCCACATACTCACAGCCACCGTAGTAGCGTTTACCGGGATAGCCTTCGGCGTACTTGTTGGTTAACACTGAACCCACCGCCTCCAGTACGCGCGGGCTGACGTTATTTTCCGAAGCAATCAACTCAATGTGATCCTCCTGGCGCTGCTGCTCTCCCTGCATGGCGGTCCAAACTTCATCGTCAAATCCGGCAATCTTCATATCTTTGCTGTACATGTGAATTGTCTCCTGCGTCCAAAAATCGGAAATGGCGTCAATTTCTGCCGGCTTCAGTGTCAATTCGCCGGAATAGAAACGGCGCCAAAAACCCGTGCGCCGATGCGGGCAGGGTATCAGATCGGGCGTCTTCCTGCATGGTGGCCGATTGCGGAAACAGTGACGGAAGCCCTCAAAATCACAGGTTTCTTGACCATTGCGCTCCCGGGTCGCTAACGTAGCGCCAGGCCGACCCATGCAAGACTTAAATCAATTTTTGACCCGCGCTCACGTCCTGCTGGATCGACTGGAGCAAATCCTGCCCAATTCGGCGCCCCTCTCCGTGCCCGCGGGTTCGGTATTGCGCTGGCGCGCCATGGGGGCACGGCGCCATCTCGTCGCCGCGACTCTGCCCACCCGGACGCAGTTGGCGGAATTGCAATGTATTGACCGGCAGAAACAACTGCTGGACCGTAACACACGCCAATTTCTTGCCGGACTTCCGGCCAATCATGGGTTGTTGTGGGGGCCACGGGGCACCGGCAAGTCCTGCTTGATCCGGGCAATATTCAATAATTATCAGAACCGCGGGCTACGCCTGGTGGAAGTAGCCCGGGAACATCTGGCGGATCTGCATGATATTTGTGCTGCACTGGCGACCACACCGGATCGCTTTCTGCTGTTTTGCGATGATCTGTCCTTCTCCGCCGGCGATGACGCTTATCGCGCGTTGAAGTCCATGGTGGATGGCTCCGCCTCCGGTCTGCCGGACAATGTGCTCATCTACGCCACTTCCAACCGGCGCCATCTGGTCCCGGAATACATGCAGGAAAATCTGGACAGCGGTATCCAGGATGGCGAGTTGCACCTGAGCGAGGCGGTGGAAGAAAAGCTGTCGTTGTCCGAACGCTTCGGCATCTGGGTGTCCTTTCATCCCTTTACCCAGGATCAATATCTGCGCATTGTGTCCTATTGGGTAAAGCAGTTTGCACCAGAGGTGGAGTACCAGGGTGAAACTATGCAACGCGCCGCGTTGCAATGGGCGCTGGAGCGCGGCAGCCGCAGCGGGCGCAGCGCCTGGCAATTTGCCCGTGACTGGGCCGGCCAGCGGCAACTGGAGTCTCCATGACACACCTGGGGATCATCGGCGGCTCCGGGCTCACCGCCCTGGCCGGTCTGCGCGTGTTGCGCCGGCAGATGCAGCAAACTCCCTGGGGCGAACCGTCAGGCCCGCTGGTGGTGGGAGAATTCGCCGGACGCGAGGTCATCTTCCTGCCACGCCATGGCCAACCCCATGCCATCCCGCCACACAAGATCAATTACCGCGCCAATATCTGGGCGCTGCATGAAGTGGGCGTACGCCGCGTGGTTGCGGTGAATGCCGTGGGCGGGATTGCGGCGCAATTGGGACCCGGTGCGCTGGTGATCCCGGATCAGATTATTGATTACACCTGGTCGCGACCACACACCTATTTTGAATCGGACCTGGATCGGGTGATACACATTGATTTTACCGCGCCCTATAGCGCGGCACTGCGTGAGTTGTTGCTCGTGGCGGCGGCGCAACTCAAGCTTGCCGTACACCCATCCGGCACCTACGGCGCCACCCAGGGCCCGCGCCTGGAGACCGCTGCCGAAATCACCCGTCTGGAGCGGGATGGTTGCCATGTGGTCGGCATGACTGGCATGCCGGAGGCGGCGTTGGCGCGGGAATTAAACCTGGATTACGCCTGTGTCTGCGTCGTGGCAAATCATGCCGCCGGCAAATCAGCGGAGCCGATCACCATGGAATTGATCCAGGCGAATCTGGATCAGGGAATGGCCCGGGCGCAGCAATTGCTGCAAGCGGTGATTCCGTTATTGTGAGGATTACTCCCCGACGCTATCCGCCGCGCCGCCGGCACGACTCACTTGCAACAACACCCCGAACAGCGGGTGATCGAAATAATGCACTTCATTGAATTTTATCTTGCGGCTTTCCTGCAAACGCACATGACCTGCCGGTGCCGGACTGGATTCTCCCGTCTTACCCGGGATCACGGCACCTGGGAAGTACGCCATGTCCACGTCCACATGCAGAAAGCGCGTCGGGCGCAGACGTACACTGCCCATAACCCGCTCCGCCTCCGACTGGAACTGTTCTGATCCCGCCGGCGCGGACAAAAACACGCCGCGAATTCGACCGCCTTCGGGTTGCAGCCAGGACGTATGCAGTAACGAACGGTATTTTCCGCCACGGCGCAATGCGCCCATGACGCCATTCAAACGGTAACTGGCAGCAGACAACGTCGCCAGCGCCGGGCCGGCGCCCTGCTCCGCATTGCCCAATTGCGCCAACCCCTCACTGCCTGGCAATCCCGGGTCCGGGGAAAACTTTTCTCCGTCCGCATCGGGCTGCGCATAGGCAAAGATAATGACCTCCACCTGATAGCCCGCCGCGGTCGCGGGCATTATCCATACGCACCACAGGGCGAGAATCAGGGCAACTTGGGTTGCTATGGGCATTTTATTTTTCCACTCTATCCCGCGGCGCGAGGGTTTCCAGCAGATTATCCAGAAATGTCGCGCGGCTGGCGACATCGGGCAGGTCCTGCTGGACGCGCAGTTTATCACGCCCATCCATGCGGTAGATTGCGCCCTGGCGCTGCAACAGGCCAACGAGAGCAGCGGCGTCCAGTCGCGGTTGGGCGTGAAAATGTACGCGCCCGCCGTTGGCGCCCAAGTCAATTTTGCGCATGCCCAATGCCCCTGCCTGCTGCTTCAGACGCGCAACGGTGAGCAGGGTCCTGAGCGGTTCCGGCAGCGCGCCGAACCGGTCCGTGATCTCCTCGCGCAAGGCCGTCAATTCATCCGCATCGGGCGCGCTGGCAATGCGCTTGTACAGGATCAGACGCGAATGCACATCCGGCAGATAATCGTCCGGGATCAATGCCGGCGCGTGCAGATTGATCTCAGTGCCTGTATCCAGTGGTCGCTCCAATTCCGGCTGCCGCCCACTGCGCAGGGAACGCACTGCGCGGTCCAGCAGATCCATGTACATGGCGAATCCCACTTCTTGAATCTGGCCACTTTGTTCTTCGCCCAAAATCTCGCCAGCGCCGCGGATCTCCAAATCATGGGTGGCGAGGGTAAAGCCAATACCCAGGTCCTCCAGTGACTCAATGGCCTCCAGGCGTTTCTGCGCATCCGTGGCCAGGGCCTGACGCGGCGGGATCAGCAGGTAGGCATAGGCCTGGTGATGGGATCGCCCGACCCGACCGCGTAGCTGATACAACTGCGCCAAACCAAACTTATCGGCACGGTTGACAATGATGGTATTGGCATTGGGCACGTCAATACCGGTTTCAATGATGGTCGTACAGACCAGGATATGAAAACGGCGATGGTAAAAATCCAGCATCACCTGTTCCAGCTCACGCTCCGGCATTTGCCCATGGGCAATGCGCACCCGGGCATCCGGAGCCAGGGCTTCGATACGCTCGGCCATGGCACCGATACTTTCCACTTCATTGTGCAGAAAATAAATCTGCCCGCCGCGGTGCTGCTCGCGCTGGAACGCTTCGCGCAACACACCATCATGCCATTCCTGCACAAACGTCTTGACTGCGATGCGCCGCGCCGGCGGCGTGGAAATGATGGACAGATCACGCAACTCCGAC
>JAYUHG010000257.1:0-1569 GCA_043767195.1 Gammaproteobacteria bacterium
GGCGATGAGTTTTGGCCGGCGCAGAATCTCGGCAAAGTTCTCGGTGCGGAGGGTCATACCCATACCCAACATGACCACGCCCAATAACGGCTCAATCAGCTTGCGAGAGCCGCCCAATATTTCGGGGTGAAAGAAGGAGAGTATGGCTACAGCCACTGCGCCGATGGGGAACAGCATTGTTGCGTACATGGGTTATCTCCAGCCCCTAATCTACCGCAACGGCATGCAGATCATACTCATCGGCTGACTGCACTCGCACCCGAACCAGGTGTCCGGCCTTGATGCTCCCGGCCTGCTCAATGATGACATTGCCATCAATCTCCGGCGCATCCGCGCTGCTGCGCGCCACGGCCATGCCATCTTCAACGGAATCCACAAGCACATCCATCGCGCGCCCGATCTTTTTCTGTAAGCGCGCGGCGCTGATCCGGGCCTGGGTTTCCATGAAGCGGTTCCAGCGTTCCTGTTTGATTGCGTCGGCTACTGGCTCAGCCAGCGCATTTGCCGCGGCGCCCGGCACCGGCGAATATTGAAAGCACCCTACTCGATCCAGTTGCGCTGTTTCCAGGAAGGCCAGCAGTTCGTCAAAATCCGCGTCGGTCTCGCCGGGGAAGCCGACAATAAATGTGGAGCGCAGGGTCAGCTCGGGACATATGCCGCGCCAGGTTTCGATGCGGCGCAGGGTGTCTTCGGCGGCAGCGGGTCGGCGCATTTGTTTCAACACCCTTGGACTGCCGTGCTGGAACGGCACATCCAGGTAAGGCAACAACCCGCCCTCACGCATCAACGGGATGATTTCATCCACATGGGGATAGGGGTAGACATAGTGCAGGCGCACCCATACTCCAAGGGATCCCAATGCGGCGCACAGATCCTGAAACCGGGTCGGCAGTTCCTTGCCGCGCCAGGTATCCACCTGATAACGCCGATCACTGCCATAGGCGCTGGTGTCCTGGGCAATGACCAGCAATTCTTTCACGCCGGACTTCACCAGCGCTTCCGCCTCCTGCATGACATCGCCGATGAGCCGGCTGGCCAGCTTGCCGCGCATACTCGGAATGATGCAGAAGGTGCATTTGTGATTGCAGCCTTCGGCGACTTTCAAATAGGCATAGTGGCGTGGCGTGAGGCGAATGCCCTGGGGCGGCACCAGATCCAGAAACGGATTGTGCTCCGGCGGCGGCAAGGCGGCATGTACCGCCCGCACCACGGATTCGTATTGCTGTGGCCCGGTGATACTGAGCACATCGGGGAAGCGGTCGCGGATGAGATTGCCCCTGGCGCCTAGACAACCGGTGACAATGACGCGGCCGTTTTCCGTCAGCGCTTCGGCAATGGCGTCCATGGATTCTTCCTGCGCACTTTCCAGGAAGCCACAGGTGTTGACCACCACCACGTCGGACTCGGCATAGGACGGTGATATCTCGTAACCCTCGGTGCGCAGTTGGGTCAGGATGCGCTCGGAATCCACCAGTGCTTTGGGACAACCCAGGCTGACAAAACCCACCCGGTGCGAGGAAACTTCCGTGACCGTATCAACCACCGGCGTGTCCGCCATGCAGCAAACCG
>JAYUHG010000258.1:0-1568 GCA_043767195.1 Gammaproteobacteria bacterium
TCGCTGCGAACGCGCGCGTCCCCCGACATGACCTTGTTGGGCAGCCACGGGCGCATCCATGTGGCGGCGCCGATATTTTGCCCGCGGTGGCTTGTGCTGACTATTCCCGGCGCGGAAGAAGAAACAATGGAGTTCCCCTTCGCCGGCAGCGGCTACCGATTCCAGGCGGAAGAGGCGGCGCGCTGTATTGCCGCCGCGCGCCGGGAAAGCACAGTGATGCCGCTGGCGGAGACGTTGCGAATAATGGAAACCCTGGATGATGTTAGGGCGCAGTTGGGCGTCACCTATCCCGGAGAATGAACGTGCCGGGCACTCCCAATGTGTTGCAGTTGCATTCCTCTGACAATGTGGTGGTCGCGCTGCGCGATATGGATGTGGGAGTCTCGCTCGGGGATGGGATTATCAAGACGCGCAGCGCCATTCCCATGGGACACAAGATTGCCTGTGCGATGATCGCAGCGGGCGGCGCCATAGTGAAATGCGGGCAACCCATTGGCATGGCCAGGGCCGGTATCGCGCCAGGGGAACATGTCCACGTCAATAATGTGGCCGGAGTTGCCGGCGGATTTTGACCAGTGCGTGACTGTGGCGCCGTGCGTACCGCGGCCAAATTCCGGTCGGGTATCACGGACATTCCAGGGTTTTCGCCGCGCCGATGGCCGCGCCGGGACCAGGAACTATATCGGCATCCTGACCACGGTGAATTGTTCCGCCACCGTGGCACGACGCATTGCCGCCGCATTTTCCGTGCCCGGGGCATTGGCTGATTTCCCCAATGTGGATGGCGTGGTCGCCTTTACCCATCCCACCGGCTGTGCCATGGACAAGACGAGTGAAGGTTATGCCGTTCTGGAACGGGTCACGCGCGGCTATCTGTCGCACCCGAATTTCGGCGCCGTGCTGCTCATCGGGCTGGGCTGTGAAGTAAATCAGGGCACCGGTTACGGGCGCGCCGCGGGTGATGAGCGGCCGTTTGAATTTTTCAACATACAGGACAGCGGCGGCACCAGCGCTGCCATTGCCGAGGGCGTGGCAAAAGTTCGCGGTTTTCTGCCTCGGATCAATGATGCGCGCCGCGAACCCGTGTACGTCAGCGGGCTGAAAGTTGGTTTGCAATGCGGGGGTTCGGATGCTTTCTCGGTGATAACCGCCAATCCAGCTCTGGGCTGGGCGGCGGATCAATTGGTGTCCTGGGGCGGATCACCAATTCTCAGTGAAACCCCGGAAGTGGCAAGTGGCGCCAACGGCTTGCTGGCACGATGCGCCGATCCCGCCACCGCGGATGCTCTGCGCCGCAGATTCAACTGGTGGCAGGGCTATACCCGGCGCCATGGCACGGTCATGGAGAAAAATCCCGCGCCGGGGAATATTGCCGGAGGTATCACCACCCTGGCGGAGAAGTCGCTGGGGGCCATTGCCAAAGGTGGCAGCGGCATATTCATGGAAGTCCGGGAATACGCGGAGCCGGTGACCGGGCCGGGTCTGGCATTCATGGACTCACCGGGTTTTGATCCGGTATCCGCAACCGGTCAAATCGCTGCCGGCGCAAATCTCATTTGTTTTACCAC
>JAYUHG010000259.1:0-9160 GCA_043767195.1 Gammaproteobacteria bacterium
TGATTGGGGGTACTGAGAGGTCAAATAAGGATATGGGCACGTTCCGGCTCCTGAGATTGATAAAATTACAGTCGGCTCATATTACGGACGAAAAGGGGATTTGCCACCCTTTTACGGTCACGGGCAATTAAGCTGCGCGTCTATTCTGCTTATTTAGTTAATCAATCAACCCTAAGTCCCTGCAATTTTGGTAAAATTTCCGGGTAGTTACCGGAACCCCACTTGTATCTCCGGTCTAATCGGAGATGAATGGCGACAGGACAGACATGGTGCGCGCTGGAAAGAGCCTGCTTTTCCTAATCATCTGGTTCCTGAGCGCCACGGCGGGCGCGGTGGATGACGATCCGGCGCCTGTCGTTGTGGAATCCCCTGAGTCCGGGGAGATTCTGTTGCTGGATGACGACAAATCCCTGGAATCCAAAGACGCAAATCCGACCGGTACCTATATTCTTCCGGAGGCCCCAGGCCAGGACAATAAGCGCGAAAAGTGCATGACGGTGTGTGCCCGCTGGGGCGAGGACTGTCTGCTCATTAATAAGGGGGTGGGTGGCATGGAGCGCAAGTGCCGGCGTACCTGCAAACAGTTTGCCGAGGAGTGTTTCTAGCCGTTGTTCGAAAATGCAGCCGCGTCTGACGGGATTGGGTCGGCGCAAAGTATTTCCGCTGGCGTCCATATCTTCATGTGCCCAACTCCCGGCTATCGCCCAGATAAATTTCCGGGGGATCAGGCAACTGTCCGCGGATATCTCGTTTAGAATCGCTATAATGCGCCGCGTTTTCGTCCTGGTTGGCGCGGCGAAAGTGGCGGAATTGGTAGACGCGCAGGATTTAGGTTCCTGTGGGGAAACCCGTGAGAGTTCGAGTCTCTCCTTTCGCACCAATATCCATCCCTAGACCTTTCTGAGAGCTACTTATGCAAGTATCCGTAGAATCTACCGGTATTCTGGAACGCACCATGCGTGTTGAATTGCCGGAGGATCGTGTATCCGGTGAGGTTGAGACCCGCCTGCAGAACCTGTCACGAACCACGCGTATCCAGGGCTTCCGCCCGGGCAAGGCGCCGTTGAGCATCGTGCGCCAGCGCTTTGGCCAGCGTGTGCGGCAGGAAGTGGTAGGCGAACTGGTGCAACAGAGTTTTTATGAAGCTATTGGCAAGGAAAAGTTGCGGCCCGTGGCGGGACCGGAGATCAACCCCCTGGAAGCCAATGCCGGGAGCGGCATCCGCTATACCGCCAAATTTGAAGTATTGCCGGAATTTGAGCCGGCGGCGGCGGAAAGCCTAGAGATCGAGAAAACCGTCTGCGATATCACGGACGCCAATCTCGATACCATGGTGGAAACGCTGCGTAAACAGCATTCCACGACGGCGCCGGTGGCACGAGCCGCCCGTATGGGCGATGTGTTGGAGTTGAATTTTTCCGGTCGCGTGGACGGTGGGCCATTTACCGGCGGAGACGCCAAAGACTTCAAAGTGGAGTTAGGCTCCGCCCGCTTGTTGGAAGGATTCGAGGAAGGGTTGAAGGATCGAATGGCGGGGGAAGCGTTCCAGTTGAATCTCAAATTTCCCGAAAATTATCGGGTCGAGTCGCTGCGGGGGAAACCGGTGACTTTCGATGTAACCGTACACCAGGTGCTGGAACCCAAACTACCGGAACTGAATGCGGATTTTTTTGCTGCTTTTGGCGTCCAGGAAGGGGGCGAGGCAGTGTTTCGCAAGGAGGTGCGTGAACATATGGAACGGGAAGCTGCTGTCGTAATACGTAATCGAATGCGGGATTCGGTGGTGGCGGCTGTTCAGAAATCCAACGATATTGCGCTACCTGCGGTCCTGGTCGAGCGCGAGAAACAGCGCTTCACTGAGCAACTGAAAGCCAATCTCAAGTCCTATGGTGTGAAGGCCGATAGCAACGATGAGCGGTTCAGCAATCCGGCCCTGTTTGAAGACCAGGCGCGCAAGCGTGTGGCGGTGCAACTCGTGGTGGCGGAAATTATCCGGCGTCAGGATCTGAAGGCCAATCCTGCCCGGGTACGGGCGATGATAGAGAGCACCGCCAAGAGCTATGAGGACCCGGCGGCCATCGTTAACTGGTACTACGCGGATCGTTCCCGCCTGTCGGAAGTGGAGGCGCTGGTGCTGGAAGATGAGGTGATTGACTGGATTGCGGGCCGGGCCAAAGTTACTGAGGTGCAGGTCGGGTTTGACGAGTTGGTGAATAAAAGGCAGACTGAATCGACATAATTTCTACGAGGGCACAGCGCCACGGGTGGAAAAAGCATGATAAACAAAGAGATACAGGCGCTGAACTTGGTGCCCATGGTGGTCGAACAGACCGCCCGCGGTGAGCGCGCCTACGACATCTTCTCGCGTCTGTTAAAAGAGCGGGTGGTGTTTCTGGTCGGCGGGATCGAGGATCAGGTCGCCAATCTGGTGGTGGCGCAATTGTTATTTCTGGAATCCGAAAACCCGGACAAGGACATACATTTCTATATCAACTCCCCGGGCGGTTCCGTGTCCTCGGGTCTGGCCATTTACGACACCATGCAGTTCATCAAACCCCAGGTGAGCACCATGTGCGTGGGTCAGGCCGCCAGCATGGGTGCAATCCTGCTGGCCGGTGGCGCACCCGGCAAGCGTTTTTGCCTGCCCCATTCCCGCGTGATGATTCACCAGCCCTTGGGCGGCTTTCAGGGCCAGGCCTCGGATTTTGAGATCCATACCCGCGAGATTCTCAAAGCGCGGGAAAGGCTGAATCAGATACTCGCCAAACATACCGGGCAATCGTTGGAAAAAATTAAGCAGGATACTGAACGGGACAATTTTTTCGGCGCTGAAGAGGCCAAGTCCTATGGACTCGTGGATGACGTGCTGACGGAACGGCTGTCCTCGCCCGTAAAAGACACCACCAGCAAGGATGGTAGCGCCGGGTAATCCCCGGTCGCGGCACCTGCAAATCCTGATCGGAGTCAACCATGGCAGATAACAAGCAGACCAAGGGTGGTGATGGTGATCGCCTGTTGTATTGCTCGTTCTGTGGCAAGAGCCAGCACGAGGTGCGCAAGCTCATCGCCGGACCGTCGGTTTTCATTTGCGATGAATGCGTCGAGCTGTGCAACGACATCATCCGTGAGGAAGTCCAGGAGAAATCATCCGCCGCCGGCGGCAGCAGTCTGCCCACGCCCCACGAGATAAAGAAGATTCTGGATGAATATGTAGTCGGGCAGGAACTGGCCAAGAAGATACTGTCCGTGGCCGTCTATAACCACTACAAGCGTCTGGACAGCGGCAACAAGAAATCCGATGTGGAACTGGCCAAGAGCAACGTGCTCCTGATCGGACCCACTGGCAGCGGCAAGACGTTGTTGGCGGAAACGCTGGCGCGGCTTCTGAACGTGCCCTTCACCATTGCCGATGCCACCACGCTGACCGAGGCCGGCTATGTGGGCGAAGACGTGGAAAATATCATTCAGAAGCTGCTGCAGAAGTGCGATTACGACGTCGAGAAAGCGCAGACCGGGATCGTCTACATTGACGAAATTGACAAGATTTCGCGCAAATCCGATAACCCCTCCATTACCCGGGATGTGTCCGGCGAAGGGGTGCAACAGGCATTATTGAAATTGATTGAAGGAACCATTGCCTCGGTGCCGCCCCAGGGTGGGCGCAAGCACCCGCAGCAGGAATTCCTGCAGGTGAATACCAGCAACATTCTGTTTATTTGCGGTGGAGCCTTTGGTGGCCTGGATCGGGTTATCCGTGATCGATCCGAGAAGGGCGGCATCGGCTTCTCAGCGGAAGTAAAGAGCAAGGACGACAAAAAGAGCATGGGCGATCTGTTGCGTCAGGTGGAGCCGGAAGATTTGATCAAATACGGGCTGATCCCTGAGTTCGTTGGCCGCCTGCCGGTGGTCGCCACTCTGGACGAATTGGACGAGGTCCAGTTGGTGAAGATTCTGCTGGAGCCACGCAATGCCATTACCAAGCAGTACGCGCGGTTGTTTGAGATGGAAGGCGCGGGCATCGAGTTTCGCGAGGATGCCCTGCGCGCCGTGGCCCGCAAGGCCATGGACCGCAAGACTGGCGCCCGGGGATTACGTTCGATCCTGGAGCACATTCTGCTCGACACCATGTACGATTTGCCGTCCATGAGCAATGTTTCCAAGGTGGTTATTGACGAAGGTGTCATATCCGGGAATGGCCGGCCGCTCATCATTTACGAGAGCACCGATATTCCCAAGGCTGCCGCGGACTGAAGCCGCCAGCCAGGTGTCCATGCGTCCGCGGGCCGGGCCTTGAATTGGCCGGTGGGCGCCTACATATGTCTTTAAGTTCAACCCCAAATCTGTCGAGCGCCCATGCAAACCAAGACTGATCAGCAACAGCCTGGCATGTTCCCGGTTCTGCCCCTGCGGGATGTGGTGGTGTATCCGCACATGGTCATCCCGCTGTTCGTGGGCCGGGAGAAATCCGTGCGCGCTCTGGACCAGGCCATGCAGGGCAGCAAGCAGATCCTGCTGGTGGCGCAAAAGAGCGCCGCTGAGGACGACCCAAAAATTGACCAGGTTTATTCCGTTGGCACGTTGTCGAACATCCTGCAGTTGCTGAAACTTCCCGATGGCACGATTAAGGTGTTGGTGGAAGGGGCGCGCCGGGCGCGAATTCTGGAATTCACCGAGACCGCGGATATGTTCGTGGTTGCCGCGGAATTGCTTGAGCCCAGTTTCATTGATGAACGCGAGCTGGATGTCCTGGGTCGCTCCGCCCTGAACCAGTTTGAGCAGTATGTGAAACTGAATAAAAAAGTCCCGCCCGAGATACTGTCGTCGCTGGCCGGTATTGACGATCCGAGCCGGCTGGCCGACACCATGGCCGCGCATATGTCCATCAAGATTGAAGACAAACAGCGTGTGCTGGAACTGGTGGATATCCGTGAGCGCTTGCAGCATCTCATCGGACTGATGGAAGCGGAGATTGATCTGTTACAGGTGGAAAAGCGCATCCGTGGCCGGGTCAAATCCCAGATGGAGAAGAGTCAGCGTGAGTATTACCTGAATGAGCAGATGAAGGCGATTCAGAAGGAACTGGGGGAAATGGAGGACGCACCGAACGAGATTGAGGAGATTGGGAAAAAGATTGCAAAGTCAGGCATGCCCAAGGCCGTGCGCACCAAGGCCACATCCGAGCTGAATAAACTGAAAATGATGTCGCCCATGTCCGCCGAAGCCACCGTGGTGCGTAACTACGTGGATTGGCTGGTGAATGTGCCGTGGAAGGCCCGCAGTCGCATATCCCGCGACATAGGCCAGGCCGAGTGTGTACTCGAGGAAGATCATTATGGCCTGGACAAGGTGAAGGAGCGCATCCTGGAGTATTTGGCGGTACAGCAGCGGGTCAAGCAGTTAAAGGGCCCGATTCTGTGCCTGGTCGGTCCGCCAGGTGTGGGCAAGACCTCCCTTGGGCGCTCCATCGCCCGTGCCACCAATCGCAAATTCGTGCGTATGTCACTGGGCGGAGTGCGTGACGAGGCGGAGATACGCGGTCACAGGCGCACGTATATCGGTTCAATGCCAGGCAAGATCGTCCAGAGCATGGCCAAGGTCGGAACCAGGAATCCACTTTTCCTGTTGGATGAAATTGACAAAATGGCCATGGATTTTCGTGGTGATCCGGCCTCCGCGCTGCTGGAGGTGCTGGACCCCGAGCAAAACCATGCCTTCAGCGACCATTATCTTGAGGTGGATTACGACCTGTCCGAGGTGATGTTTGTCACCACGGCCAACAGTCTCAATATTCCGGCGGCGCTGCTGGATCGCATGGAAGTCATCCGCGTGTCGGGTTACACCGAGGATGAGAAGGTTAACATCGCAAGGAAGTATCTGATCCCGAAGCAGATGGAGCGCAATGGACTGAAAGCCGAGGAATTGGCGCTCAAGGAACAGGCCATCCGCGATATCATTCGCTATTACACGCGCGAGGCCGGGGTGCGCAACCTGGAGCGGGAAATCGCCAGTATCTGCCGCAAGGTGGTGAAGAATCTGTTGAAATCACCGGACACAAAGCAAATGGCCGTATCCGCCAAACACCTGGAGAAACTTATCGGTGTCCGGCGCTTCCGCTTTGGTCGCGCCGATGAGCTGGATCGGGTGGGGCAGGTCACTGGCCTGGCCTGGACCGAAGTGGGCGGCGATCTGCTGACTATTGAAGCCGCGGTGGTGCGCGGCAAGGGCAAGGCCACCAGCACCGGACATTTGGGCGATGTCATGAAGGAATCCATTGAGGCCGCCATGACCGTGGTGCGCAGCCGTTGCAGTGTGCTCGGCATCGATCCGGACTTTTACAAGGATCACGATTTTCATATCCACGTGCCGGAAGGGGCGACACCCAAGGATGGCCCGAGCGCGGGCGTGGCCATGTGTACGGCATTGGTGTCGGCATTGACCGGAATTCCGGTCAAGTCCACCGTGGCCATGACCGGTGAAATCACGTTGCGTGGTGAGGTATTACCCATTGGGGGTCTGAAAGAGAAATTGCTGGCAGCTTTGCGTGGTGGAATAGAGACGGTTCTGATCCCGCGCGAGAATGAGCCGCAACTTGTAGACATTCCCAAGAATATCAAACAAGGTCTTGATATTAAGGGAGTACGTTGGATTGATGAGGTATTGGCATTGGCATTACAACGCGCGCCGGAACCGCTTCCAACTCCCGCGCAACCCGCGGAAGTTGTCAAGAAAGACGAACCCAGCACCGAAACTGACAAGGACGCGTTGCGAACACATTAATGTAGTGCTTCCGAAAAAGCGCAATGGCATGCGGTTTTGCGACCGATTTGCTTGACGCGATTAAGGGTGCCTGATATAAATTCCGCGCGGTTTTACACCCGCCTAAAAAAATCCGGAAATCAAACCCCGCAGGGTTGTAATGCACAGGGGATCTCAAGCTAAGGGGAATTAAACTCATGAATAAAGCAGAACTGATTGACGCAGTTGCTGATGCTGCCGATGTTTCCAAAGCAGCCGCGACACGAGCGGTTGATGGTGCGCTGGACGCGATCACCAAGGCATTGAAGAAGGGAGATTCGGTAACGCTGGTTGGATTCGGAACATTTTCCGTTCGCAAGCGCGCGGCGCGTCAGGGACGCAATCCACGCACGGGCGAGGTAATCAAGATCAAAGCCTCCAAGGCACCGGGCTTCAAGGCTGGCAAGGCGTTCAAGGATGCCCTAAACTGATACGCCTGATTTTGGGTGCTTAGCTCAGCCGGGAGAGCGTCGCCCTTACAAGGCGAAGGTCGTGGGTTCGAACCCCCCAGCACCCACCAGAAGTAGCCCAGGAGTGGTAGTTCAGTTGGTTAGAATACCGGCCTGTCACGCCGGGGGTCGCGGGTTCGAGTCCCGTCCACTCCGCCATAATCAGCGGGCGCGCCTTCATCAAAGGTGCGCCCGTTTTTATTTGTAAAACATGTACCAGGTGCCAGACAGTTATGCTGCAAAAAATAAGGGATAAGGTTCAGGGTTGGATAGCGTCGGCAATTGTGTTGCTGCTGGTGATTCCATTCGCATTCTGGGGTATTCAATCCTATTTTGAATCGGGCGCGGAGGTCTCCGTCATCAGTGTCGAGGATCAGGACGTGCCATTGCGTGACTATCAGCGCACCATACAGAATCTGCGCCAGCGCTGGCTGGCCGCCACCCAGGGCAAAGTACCCGTGGATGACGAGATATTGAAAAAGCAGACCGTGGATAGCCTGGTTAATCGTGAGCTTTTGTCCCTGGCCGCGGCGGATATGGGTCTGCGGATCAGTATTGAGCAAATACGTACCGCCATCGAAGGCGTGGAAATGTTTCGCGGCGCCAATGGCTTTGATACCGTGGCCTATGAGTCCGCCCTTTCCCAGATGGGGTTGTCGCCGACAAGTTTTGAGTCCCAGGTGCGGGGCGACCTGACTGCGGAGCAGTTGCAGAGCGCCATTGTCGGCACGGTGTTTGCCGCCGGTGATGAAGTGAGCACCCTGGCCAGCCTGCGCAAGCAGACACGGGACATCCAATATGCGGTGCTGTCTTCCGACGCTATCAAGGAAGAGGCGCAAATATCGGAAGCCGACAGCAAGGATTTTTACGACCAGAACCCGACACTGTTCCAGGAGCCGGAACGGATCAAGGTCGCCTATCTGCTCATTACCTTGCAGCAGTTGGCCGATGAAGTGGCGGTGGATGAGGCCGCGCTGGAAGCTTACTACCAGGACAACGCCGCCAATTACACCGTGTCGGAGCAGCGCGAAGTGCGCCAGTTGCTGGTGCCGGTGGAGGAAAAAGCCGACGCTGCCGTAGTGCAGACCGCGCAATCGCGGGCCGGGGCCATCATGGGTCGTCTCCAGGCTGGCGCAAAGATGGCTGAGATCCTGGCCGAGGAAGACAAATCCGGGAAAGAACCGCTGGAGTTCAGCGATTTCGGCTTTCTTGGGCGTGGCATGCTGGACAAGGAGCTGGAAGAGCCGGCATTTGCCGCCGCCGCGGGTCAGGTCATCGGTCCCATCCCGTCCAAATTCGGTTTCCATGTGGTGGAGATCGGTCAGATCAAGGCCAGCTCCGCCAATTCCTTCACTGATGTGCGCGCGGATGTGGAACGCGATTACCGGCATGCCGAGGCCGCCAAGAACTACGCGGAATTGGCTGACCGGCTGACCACAATGACCTTTGAGCATCCCGACAGCCTGGACGTGGCGGCGGAAGACCTGCAATTACGCATTCAGGAAAGCGAGTTATTCAGCCGCGACGCCCCTCCTGGAGAGCTGCTTTCCAACCCACTGGTGCTGGATGCCGCGTTCTCCGAAGAAATCCTGGTCAATCGCAACAACAGCGAGTTGATTGAACTGGAAGGAGATCAAGCCGTGGTTTTACGCGTCAAGGAACATGTGCCCGCCAGCGTCATGCCATTGGATAAGGTCCGGGATCGGATCGTCACCCGCCTGCGCTTTGAGCGTGCCCGTGAGGCAATGGAAAAACGCGGCTCGGCGTTGCTGGCGCAATTGCGCGCCGGCGAAGATACGGCAGCACTGGCGGCCAAAGAGGGTCTGGAATGGCGTGTATCAAACGATGTGTTGCGGGATGATCCAGGCGTCAATCGCGCTGTTCTGCGCGCCGCCTTCAGCGCCGGGCGTCCCGAG
>JAYUHG010000260.1:0-3857 GCA_043767195.1 Gammaproteobacteria bacterium
AAGATAAAGCGTTTCTTGAGCTTGCTGCCAGTGTTCGTCAGGCCGGTCGTATTCGCCGGGGTACGTTGCCAGCGTCGCGGACGACGACGTTTCGACCGACCGACGTAAAGGCCGTGCGTGAGAAACTTGGGTTGAAGAACTCTTAATCGCGTAACAGAGCTTCCTTAGAGTTCCGACTCCTCATCACTCAGCCACCGAAATCCAGTCACCTTCCCGGTCATCAGGAATAATGCCTCCAGCGTACTGGCAAGGCGCTCAATGGTTGGAGCGGTCTCGACGGTTATGAACCGCTTGGTAATTTCCGGCATGCAGGGATCAATGAAAACCAGAAACCCATTGTCAAGTTCATGGTAGTTGCCACAGCCAACCCAGAGCGGGAAGGCTTCGTTCTCCAGGTCCATGCGCCAGCCCCAATCCTCCGGCGCGATCCCTTTGACTTTGAATCCATGGGCAGGTAGGCACGCAGCCACATAGTCCGCCAGACTCCTGCCGAAAATGCCGGAGTTCAGTTCTTCTTCGCCGGGCAGCGCCGGAAACTCGGTGGAGGCAAATTCCGCGTGAGTTCTCATGGCTCAATACTTGCGCGGTATTGACCCATCAATGCCCTCTTAACGCCGCCGCAATGGGCATCTGCGCTGCGCGTAATGCGGGCAGAAAGCCGCCGAGTAATCCCAGCAACAACGCCAGCGCAGTGCCCTGCACCAGCAACAACGGCGTGACCGCGAACTGAAATGCTACCTGGGAGAAGCTGGCCCAGTTCAGGGTGCTGGTCTGGAAGCCGTCGAACATGAGCCAGGCGATGATGCCGCCAAGTACGCCGCCGATCATGCCCAGCACCACGGCCTCCACCATTACCGAGATCAATACCGGCAGGCGACCGAAGCCCAATGCCCGCAGGGTGGCGATTTCGATAGTGCGCGATGACACCGCCGCATACATGGCGTTGATGGCGCCGAAGATGGCGCCCAGGCCCATGAGCAGGGCAATGACACCGCCGGCAATGGTAATGAATTTTGTCAGGAACTCGGTCTGCGCTTGCAGGTACTCATCGTGCCTTTGCACGGTGACGTTTAATTGTGGATTGGTGGTCACGGCATCCTTAAAGGCCTGGAACGCCTCCACGCTGGTGAGTTTCACATACACGGACTGGAAATAGGTGCCGCGATCAAAGGCGGTCTGCAATGTCCGTGCATCGGTCCAGATCTCGGATTCTTCCAGGCCGGCATTGGCTTCGAATACGCCTACGACTTTCCACTTAAATCCGGACCAGCGCACTTCATTGCCCACCTCCAGCCCGGCGAATTGGGCCGCGGCCTGGCGACCGACGATGACTTCGCCCTTGCCTTCTGCAAACATGCGACCCTGAATCACCCGAACTTTGTCGTGGATGACAAAGCCCGGTTGGGTAACGCCCCGGAACGGCACATTGGAATCCGTTCTGGTGGTGCGACGGGGGGCGTCCACTACCAGCAACACTTCCGGAGAAACAATCGGGCCGTTTTCATTCTGCGCCACACCTTCGGTCTGGGCGATGATGCGGGAGTTTTCCAGGGATACGCCGCTGTTCAGTTCCGCGGTGGAGCCGCCGCGCATGATCATGGCGACATCCGGT
Organism: Gammaproteobacteria bacterium; assembly: GCA_043767195.1. Lineage (GTDB taxonomy): Bacteria > Pseudomonadota > Gammaproteobacteria > Eutrophobiales > Eutrophobiaceae > 2-02-FULL-61-13. The sequence continues at coordinate 1,613 of JAYUHG010000260.1, forward strand.
GAGCCGTTTTGTTGTACTACCTTGGCGAAGCCCTCGCGGATGGACAACATACCGGTGAACACCAAGACCACGGCAGCGAAGCCGATGGTGGCCACGGTGGCGGTGCCCATGCGTTCCGGCAGACTGCCCAGGCTGACGCGGATCACCGACAGAATTTGCAAGATGCGATTAACGAACATGGCTCAGGCTTCCCGTAACGCATCCACCATGCGCATACGCATGGCGCGAACCGCCGGCCAGATACCGGCAAGGATGCCCAGGGATACTGCTAATGCGACCCCCAGCAGCAGGGCTTCCGATGTAAACCAGAAAGCCGGCATGTATTGGGCGAGTTTGTCAGCCAAACCGCGGCACACGGCGTAGCCGAAGCCCAGCCCCAGGGAGGCGCCGAACAGAGTCAGCAACATGGATTCTCCCAGCACTAAAAACAACACCTTTTGCGAACTGAAGCCGATGGCCTTCAACACGGCCAATTCGGCAGTGCGTTCATGCACTGCCTGGCCCATGGTGCTGGCGGTGACAATGAGCATGGACAGCAATACGGCGCTGACCACATAGGTGACGATGGCGCCCACATCCCCTACCTGCGAGGTGAAACTTTCCGCGAAGGCTTTTTCAGACGTGGTCTTGGTCTCCCGTGGCGAGTTGGCGAATAGCGTATCAATGTCCTTGGCTACCCGCGCGGCTTGGGATGGATCCTTGAGCTTGGTAATGAACCAGCCCACGGTGTCCTTGCCAAAGGTGGCGCTTTCATTCAGATATTCGTAGTGGATGGTGACGGTCTCGGTATCGAAGGCCTTGTTGGTCACATCATATATACCGGCGATTTTCAGGTCCCAGGTGTTGTCGCCATCCGCCTTGCGATAAATGCCGGAACGAATTGGAACCGTATCCCCCACCTTCCAGCCGCGGCGCGCCGCCACGGTCTTGCCGATGATGGCGCCAGTGCGGTCCGCTATCCACGCCGCCATCTGATCCTGGGGCACGACAATTTCCCGGTACATGGGATAGTAGGCGTCATCATCCACGGCAATCAGTGGTGTGAAGTTCTTGGGTTCCTGGTAATAGCCCTGCATCCAGGTGCCGATGGATACTGAATGCACCCCGTCCACTTTCGCAATGCGGCTGCGGTAAGCAATGGGCAGATTGAAAATCAGGCCGGACTTGTGAACGGTCAGCAACCGCTCATTGCCGATGAGATCTACACCACCGACAAAGGCCTGGCGCGTGGCGGCCAGCACCGCAAACAGCACGAAGGCGACGAAAATGGACAGCACCGTGACAATGGTGCGCGTCTTGCGCCGCCACAGATTTGCCCACATCAAGCCGGCAGTCGTCATGGCTGTGCTTGTGTCACCAGTACGCCTTGAGCAAAGTGCAGCGTGCGCTTGGCGCGCCCGGCGCCATGGGGGTCATGTGTGACCATGAGGATGGTCTTGCCATGCTCCCGATTCAGGGCCTGCAACAGATCCAGAATGGCGTCGCCGGATTTTCGATCCAGATCGCCAGTGGGCTCGTCGCACAACAAGATGTCCGGATCGGTGACGATGGCACGGGCAATGCCCACCCGTTGTTCCTGCCCGCCGGATAATTCCGCCGGTTTGTGCTTGACGCGATCCTCCAGCCCTACCAGTTTCAATGCCGCGGCAGCCCGGCGCCGGCGTTCGGCGGCGGAAAGTCCGGTTAACAGGAGCGGTAACTCCACGTTGTCCTGGGCCGACAACATGGGCAGCAGATGATGCATCTGGAAGATGAATCCCGCATGGCGGGCGCGCCAGCGCGCCAGTTCACTCTCGTTCATTTGCTCAAGGCGCTGGCCCACGAATTCGATACTGCCGCTGGTGGGTCGGTCAATGCCGCCGATCAGATTCAGCAAGGTGGATTTGCCGGAGCCGGAAGGCCCCATGAGCGCGAGAAAATCCCCGCGCGGCACCTCCAGGGACAAACCGCTCAACACATTGATGGATTCCCCGCCGCGGCGATAGGTTTTGGTGACGCCGTTGACGCGCACCAAAGTCTCACCGCCCGTATTCGCTGTATCGTTCATGGCATCATTTCCCGGGATCAGATTGAATTGTGACCTTGGCGCCGTCGCTCAGTTCCGCCGGGGGATCCAGCACAATGGTCTCCCCAGTTTGAAGCCCCGCCAACACTTGCGCGCCGCCCACCAATACTGGCCCGAGGCGCACGGCGCGGCGTTCCACGGTTTCGTCGCGCACCACATACACATACTCTTTGCCGTCAC
>JAYUHG010000261.1:0-3855 GCA_043767195.1 Gammaproteobacteria bacterium
CCTGGCACCCGCTTCCCACACCCAGCCGGAAGGTCATGACCAATTCATTGCCCACGTCAATACAACGCCATTCGATCTGGGCGCGCGCTTTGTTCTGGATTTGAAAAAATTTGCCAAGGCGAAGAGTTTCCAGCTCGGGCCGAACCAGCATTACGGCCATCGGTTGGTGCTGGACCTGGCCGATGAGGCGGAAGATCAGGCCGCTGATGTTCCGAATACTGATGCAGCAATGGCCCCCGGTGCGCAACGCGATCTGGTGGTGGCGGTGGATGCGGGCCATGGTGGCGATGACCCAGGCGCCCGCGGTCCCAAGGGCACCAGGGAGAAGAACATTACCTTGCAGATGGCGCGCGTGTTGGTGGCCAAGATCAATGCGGAGCCGGGCATGAAGGCCGTGCTGACCCGCGAGGGAGATTACTTTCTGCCGCTGCGCAAACGCATGGATCTGGCGCGGCGGCATCAGGCGGATTTGTTTGTCTCCATCCATGCCGATGCCTTCAAGGACAAGCGCGTCCAGGGTTCATCGGTGTATGTGTTGTCTGATCGCGGCGCCAGCAGTGAACATGCGCGCTGGCTGGCGGAGCAGGAAAATGCCTCAGATCTGATCGGTGGTGTGAGTTTGGATGTAAAAGACGATGTGCTTGCCTCCGTGCTGTTGGACCTGTCCCAAACCGCGAGTCTGGAAGCCAGCATTGATGTAGCCGAGCGTGTGCTGCAGGGTTTGCGCAAGATCGGCAGGCTGCACAAGAATCGGGTTGAGTCCGCGGGCTTCATGGTGCTGAAATCCCCCGACATCCCGTCCATCCTGGTGGAGGCGGCCTACATCTCCAATCCCGACGAGGAGGCCAAGCTGCGCTCGACACAGTATCAGCAGAAAATCGCTGACGCGATCCTCACCGGCTTGCGCGGGTATTTCTCTCTGCGCGCGCCGGAGGGCACCTCCTTGGCGGCCAACCGGCGCCATGTCATTGGCCGTGGCGACACATTGTCCGGTATCGCGCAGCAGTATCGCATCAGCGTGCAGACGTTGCGGCAGGTGAATGGTTTGAACGGGGATCAGATTCGCATAGGACAAGTATTGACCATTCCTACTGGCGACGGTTGAGAAAACGCCGCGCTACATCGAAGTCGGATATCAGCCTGCCGTAAGGTATTGTCGAGGTCTGTCCCACCCACTGGCTGCGCCGAGACTCAGGTTCTGTAGCTTGACGCCTGCATGTCCGGCAGCGTGAAATCCCAATGATGGACTCTCTTCCCCGCATCTGGCGCCTGCCGCCATTGCTCGCCAACCAGATCGCCGCCGGCGAGGTAGTGGAGCGTCCTGCGTCCGTGGTCAAGGAATTGGTGGAGAATGCGCTGGACGCCGGCGCCACCCACATCAGCGTGGAGATCAATCGCGGCGGGCTGGAGTTGATCCGCGTCACGGACGATGGTCATGGCATTCATCCCGATGATCTGTTGCTGGCACTGGATCGTCATGCCACCAGCAAGATCAGGAACGCCGGGGATCTGGTCGCCATTCGCAGCCTCGGCTTTCGTGGTGAAGCGTTGCCAAGTATTGCCTCCGTGGCGCGCCTGCGGCTGGTGTCGCGCATCGCCGCGGAATCCGCCGGTCGTGAACTGGAAAGTTCGCCTGGTGATGCCGGGCTTCAAATCAAGCCCGCTGCCCATCCTGTGGGCACCACCGTGGAGGTGGGCGCGTTATTTCATCAGGTACCGGCGCGGCGGAGATTTCTGCGCGCCGAGCAGACCGAATATCTGCATGTGCTGGATATTGCGCGACGCCTGGCATTGAGCCGCGCTTCACTCTCGTTGCGCCTGATACATGATGGCCGCCGTGTCCTCAACACTAATGCTGGAGCTGATCCGCGCAAACGTTTGCGGGAGGTGTTAGGTCGCGGCATGGAAGCCACGGTGAGTGAAATTGAATACCGCGCCGGCGACATGCGTCTCACGGGCTGGGTTTGCGCGCCGGAGTTTCATCGCAGCCAGTCGGATCTCCAGTTTCTGTTTTTGAATGGGCGCGTAGTGCGTGATCGGCAACTGAGTCATGCAGTTCGTACGGCTTATGCGGAAACGATCCCAACCGGGCGTTACCCGGTCTATGTGTTGTATCTGGAACTGGACCCGGCGGCGGCGGATGTGAATGTGCATCCCACCAAGCATGAGGTGCGCTTTCGGCATGCGCGGGATGTGCATGATTTTCTGCTGTCCTGTTTGCGCGCTACCTTGGGCGCAACGCTTCCCGCCACGGCAGTGGCTGATGCGCCGGGTGCGTGGAACCCCGGTGTTGGGCAAAAATACCCGTCGGCGCCGCGGAGATCGGGCGCGGCACCGGGTTCCGGTTGGTCCGGGCTGGCGGAATTGCAACAGGAAGCGGCACCCCGGTGCCTGCTGGTGGCGGGTCGTTATCTGGTGCAGGAGCGGGAGGACGGGCTGTGGCTGGCGGATGGCATGGGGCTGTGCCGCGCGTGGTTTCGCCAACGAATACTTGCGGAATACCAAAGTGGGGCGGTGCGCCGCCGGCCGCTGTTGGTGCCGGTGCAGATCACGGTCACTGAATTGGAGGCGGAACGATTAGTCAGTGACGTGGGGTTGATCGCTCGCACAGGATTTGAATTGCAGCGCGCAGGACCCACCGAGATCATGGTGCGAGAGTTTCCTCTGGCCCTGAGTGACTGTCAGCTACAGGCGTTGGTGCGTGGCCTGATCCCGGCGTGGGTTTCCCGGGGATCAAAAACGGTTGAGACCCTGCTGGACGCGACTGTGGATGCGCTTCCCGATTCCACGCCCATGGATGTGGGCCTGCCGGTTTTGAGCCGAATGTTGCGTGAGCAGTCCGCGCCGCGACCGGGTACAACCCTTGTTTCCACCGGCCCCTGGCGACGACTGGACCAGCGCACCCTGGAGCGACTGATTAAGTCAGGTTCCGATGCCTGAAGCGGATCTGATTTTTCTGATGGGTCCCACCGCCAGCGGCAAATCTGCGCTGGCCATGGAACTGGCCCGGCACCTGCCGGTGGAAATCATCAGTGTGGATTCCGCCATGGTGTACCGGGGTCTGGACATCGGCACCGCCAAGCCCACGCCGACCGAGCGCGCCGCCGTACCGCACCATCTCATTGATATCTGTGATCCGGTGGAGGCGTATTCCGCCGGCCGGTTTCGGGATGACGCGTTGAGGCTCATTGAGCAGATCAATGCCCGCGGACGCACTCCGTTGTTGGTGGGCGGCACCGGCCTGTATTTTCGCGGTTTGCAGTTGGGCATTGCCCGCCTGCCCGCCGCCGATGCCGGAGTACGGGCACATCTGGAAGCTGAGGCTGCTGCACTGGGTTGGGAAGCCATGCACCAGCGTTTGCGGGATGTGGACCCGGAGGCGGCCGCTCGCATCCATGCTACGGATCCGCAACGCATCCAGCGCGCTCTGGAGGTTTACACCATTACCGGTCGCAGCCTGTCATCCCACCTGAGTGAGGGGAATGCCGTGCCTCTGGTTGGGCGGGTCCACAAGTTCGTGTTGAATTTTTCTGATCGCGCCCGGCTGCATCACCGTATTGGTATCCGCTTCCAGGAAATGCTGGATCAGGGCCTGCTGGAAGAGGTCCGGGGGTTATATCAACGCGGGGATCTGTCGCCGACGCTTCCGGCCATGCGTCTGGTGGGATATCGCCAGTGCTGGCAATATCTGGCCGGGGAAATCCGCATCAAGCAACTCCCGGACAAGGGTATCGCCGCCACCCGCCAGTTGGCCCGGCGGCAATTGACCTGGTTGCGTCAGGAGCCTGGCGCCCAGTGGCTGGAAGCCTCCGACTCCGCAAACAGAGATAAGGTATTGAAAAGTTTGAAACTTAC
>JAYUHG010000262.1:0-1557 GCA_043767195.1 Gammaproteobacteria bacterium
GAGGACGATCTCATTGAGGTGTTACCCCGTGGGCGGCTGCTGATCCGCAATATCTGCATGGCTTTTGACCAATATCTGCGCGCCGGCGATATGCAACCGGGGTTTTCCAGAGCGCTATAGCCAATTCCTGATGTGGTGCGCGGCCCGGAATGGCAAATCCGGGCCGCGCGCCACAGAACTATTTCTGACTGCTGAAGAATGCCGCCAGGTTATCAATATCCGCGTCCGTCAATGGCTTGGACATGGGCGACATCATGGGATCGGCGCGCGTGCCGTCCCGGAAGGCCTTCATCTGCTTGATCAGGTAGCCGGGTTTTTGCCCGGCCAGATTTGGCCACAGATCATTGGGACTCTGCCCTGTGGGGCCATGGCAGGCGGTACAGGTGCCTGACTTGGCCTGACCGGCGGCTGCATCCCCCGCGGCCAGGGTGGCGGTGCTAAAGGTACCGAGGGCCAGCAGGATTACGGCGACAATATTTTTCGTCATGATGATTCTCCCAGGTGGTGGTTAAGGTAATGATACTTGTGATTCATGTCAGTGTGCAGCATCCAATTGATTACCGAGATTTCTTTCCAGATTATGCAGCCGTGCGTCCCGGGTCCGGAAGTGGACCGAGAACCAGTTGTCCAGCGCCTGCACCAGTTCCTCCGCGCTGAGCTGCTGGTACACTTCGTAGTCATCCATGATGTCGCGCAACTGGTCCAGCAGCCGATCATGGTCGGCCTTGTGATCAAAGTACTGGTCGTAATGGTGTTCGCGCATGATCTTTTCTTCCAGCGCGAAATGGGCGCCGATCCCAGACAGGATTTCACCCAGGGAATCGCGGATGAAATTTACGTCGGTTCCCTCCTTTATCCGGGTCACCAGAGTATTGATCATCCCGATTAATTTCTGGTGTTCGTGATCCACCGCCGGGATCCCGACCGCGTAACGCTCCTGCCATTGCAACTGCGTCCCGCTCATGGCGCCTCCATGATGCTTGTGCCGCCCAGGAACTGGAAGCCACCTGCGTCCGGCTGGAAATCTATGACCAGATTTTGTTGCGGCTCCAGCATCAGCACTGCGCTGCGTTCGTAATCAAAACCCGTACTGCGGCGGGAATCGCGCAGCCTGGCGACAAACTCATGCCGACCGGCGCTGACCGGGAAACGGCGATACACGGTGCCAGCACCATCACCGGCCAGTCCGGAAGGTGGCAAACCGGCGCGCAACAAGGCGCGCCCGTCCACATCCAGCTCCACCCACAATGGCATACGCGCGCGGCCGCAGGATTCTGGGCGGCGCATATTCGGGGGCAGCGCGGCAATTTCCTCCGGCGTCAGCTTGAGACATTCTTCCTTGCGCTGTGCGGCGTGGCTGAAGCTGATCTTGACCAGCGCAAGACCGGGGTCCATGTGCACATAGGCGGGCCCGGCTGAGAAGTGCACGAGACCCGCTCCCACCAGCGCGTAGATCAAACCTTGCACGATCAACCGGCTATGCATGGTTGTTTCTCCCCGGGCGCCATTGGCTGCAACAGCCGGTTGCGGAGGGTGGCCACGGCAGCAGTCACGCTG
>JAYUHG010000263.1:0-3846 GCA_043767195.1 Gammaproteobacteria bacterium
CTGACCGCCATGAATGGACATAAGACCCCGGTGATGAGCGTAGCCTGACACCGGCTTCGTCCAATTGTCATTTTCTTTTAACACCCTTGTCATATAGCAAACCCACACTGACATGGCTAACAAAGCATCACTACATCAAGCGAGGACATCCATGAAAATGAAATTCGCATCATCCGCCATCACTGCCGCGACGTTACTGGTTTCGGCCACTGTCACAGCTGCCGGCGTTGACCCCGCATTGCCTGACTACGCCAAGGCCAGTGGTATTTCCGGCAATGTCAGCAGCGTCGGTTCTGACACGCTGGCGAACCTGATGACGCTCTGGGCGGAGGACTTCAAAAAGCAGTACCCGAATGTGAACATCCAGATCCAGGCCGCCGGGTCTTCCACGGCGCCACCGGCATTGACCGAGGGCACCGCCAACATGGGCCCCATGAGCCGGGAAATGAAGGCCGAGGAGATAGCCTCCTTCGAGAGTAAGTATGGCTACAAACCCACCGCCGTGGGTGTCGCCATTGACGCGCTGGCGGTATTCGTCCACAAGGATAACCCGGTCCCCGGTCTGAGCATTGCGCAGATGGACGCGGTCTTTTCCGCCACGCGCAAGTGTGGTTACAAGGAAGATGTCACCAACTGGGGTCAACTCGGACTGACCGGTGACTGGGTGGCAAAGCCGATGCAGTTGTATGGTCGCAATTCGGTGTCGGGTACCTACGGTTACTTCAAGGAATTCGCACTCTGCAAGGGAGACTACAAGAACAATGTCAATGAACAGCCGGGCTCCGCGTCGGTGGTGCAGGGCGTAACAAAATCCCTGGCCGGTATTGGTTACTCGGGAATTGGTTATAAGACTTCCGGTGTGCGCGCGATTCCCTTGTCCGGTGCTGACGGCAAGCTGGTGGAAGCCACCGGTGAAAATGCCATTGCCGGGACTTACCCGTTGTCGCGCTTTCTGTACATTTACGTTAACAAGGCGCCGAATAAACCCCTGGAGCCCTTGGTGCTGGAGTATATGAAGCTGATCCTGTCGAAGCTTGGGCAGGAAGTGGTGGTCCGCGATGGTTACATACCACTGCCCGCCAGCATGGCGATGGAGCAATTGCAGCCACTGCTATAGGCAGATACGAGCTGGAACAAGCCGACAGCCGCCGCTGGAAACTTTCGGGTCAAACACCTTCCCGAGTTTCCGCCGGCGGTTTGTCTTTTGTGTTACACAGGGGGTGTGTCAGTGATTGTATTTTTAATCGTCTCAATGGGTTACCACAGTAACAGACCTGTCACATACGCGACCTAGACTGCCCGCCATGTCAGCCATTGAACTTGATGTCGTCCTGCCGGATTTCAATTCCCGCAGCGCCCTGCGCTTGCGTCAATGGCGCTCCGTGAAAGATCGCCTGGTGGCCTGGTTGATGGCAGTCGGCGGCATCAGCGTGATCCTCGCCATCGTGTTGATTGCGTTCTATCTTGTCTATGTGGTGGTCCCGTTATTCCGTTCCGCACACCTGTCCGAGGCCTCGGAATTTGCCTTACCTGGGGGTAGTAGCGCGGAAACGCTGTACTACTCCCTTGAGGAACAGCGCGAAATTGGCCTGCGTGTTACCAGCGCCGGAGAGGCGCTGTTCTTCAGATCCCGTGATGGCGGCACGATTTCCACGCAGTCGCTGTTAGCCACAGACTCAGCCTCGATTACCGCCCTGGCCGAAGGTGATCCGGCACAATCAGTGCTGGCCGCGGGCCTCGACAACGGTCGTGCGTTGATTTTCCGCCATGCCTATGCCCTGACCTATCCCGATGACAAGCGCGTCATCACGCCACGCCTGGAGTTTCCCGTGGGGCAGGAACCGGTGGTGATTGATCCGGATGGCAGACCCATTCATTTGATCAGCGCCCAATCGGAAGACAAGCGCACTACCATTGCCGCAACCACGGATGCGCCGGGGTTCGCCCTGGTGCATATCGAGCGCAAAAAGAAATCCCTGGCCGATAAGGAACTACAGTCGGTCGTTACCCATTCGACCCTGGCCACGGATACCAAGCTCACGCATCTGGCACTGGATGTGGAGCAGCGCGAGCTGTATGCCGCCGATGATCAGGGCAACATTTATTATTTTGATGTCAGCAACAAGCGTGAGCCGCTCCTGGTGGAGCGAATCCGGGCGGTGGAGTCCGGCGTGGCAATTACGGCCCTGTCCCTGCTCAGCGGTGGTATTTCCCTTCTGGTAGGCGCCAGTGACGGTCATGTAGCGCAATGGTTCCCGGTGCGGGACGCGGCCAATAATTACTCGCTGCAAAAAGTCCGCGCCTTTCATTCCCAGACCGAAGCCATCACCGGCATCGTGCCGGAATATTTTCGCAAAGGGTTCCTGGCCATGGATGCGGGTGGTTCATTGGGTCTTTACCACACCACGGCTAATCGCACGATACGGGTGGAAAAAGTCGCCGACGGCAGAGTACCGAAGTTCGCCATTGCGCCCCGGGCGGATGCCCTGTTGGTGGAGCGTCCCGGGCGCCAGCTCAGTGTCTGGAATGTGGACAACGAGCACCCGGAAGTGTCCTGGAGTTCGCTCTGGGGCAAGGTCTGGTATGAAAGCCGGCAACAGCCTGAGTACATCTGGCAATCATCATCCGCCAGCAGTGATTTTGAGCCGAAGTTCAGTCTGACACCGTTGGCCTTTGGCACACTCAAAGCGGCCCTGTACGCCTGTCTGTTTGCAGTGCCCCTGGCAATCATGGGCGCGGTCTACACCGCGTATTTTATGCACCCGGCCACGCGTAATATTGTGAAACCCACCATTGAGATCATGGCGGCGCTGCCGTCAGTGATTCTGGGATTCCTGGCCGGACTCTGGTTCGCGCCGTTCGTGGAGAATCATTTGCCCGGAATGTTCCTGATGTTGTTGGCGGTACCGATCTCGATTTTGGTATTCGGGGCGATCTGGGAATCACTGCCCGCAAGGTTGCGTCAGCGCGTACCGGAAGGTTCCGAGGCGATGCTGCTGCTGCCGGTGCTGGTGTTGGCCATTTTTGTTGCCATCCAGTTGAGTCAGCCCATGGAAGTATTGCTGTTCGGCGGCAATATGCCACTGTGGCTGAGTCAGGAGTTGGGTATTACCTATGAGCAGCGCAATTCCCTGGTAGTGGGATTTGCCATCGGCTTCGCCGTCATCCCTACCATTTTTTCCATCAGCGAGGACGCCATCTTCGGTGTGCCCAAGCATTTGACCATCGGCTCCCTGGCCCTGGGAGCCACGCTCTGGCAGACCATGGTGCGGGTGGTGCTGTTGACCGCCAGCCCCGGGATCTTTTCCGCGGTCATGATTGGTCTCGGTCGCGCGGTGGGGGAAACCATGATCGTAGTCATGGCCACCGGCAACACGGCTGTCATGGATCTGAGTATTTTCCAGGGCTTCCGTGCGCTGTCCGCCAATATCGCCGTGGAAATGCCGGAATCAGAAGTCGGCAGCACGCACTACCGCATCCTGTTCCTCGCCGCCCTGGTGCTGTTCATGGCGACCTTTGCTTTTAACACCGTCGCCGAGGTCGTGCGTCAGCGGCTGCGCGCCAAGTACAGCAACCTCTGATGCGTACACAGTTGAAAAAGTGGTTGTCCGAGGGTGGGCCGTACATCTGGCTGAACGCCGGCGCGGTCAGCATTTCCGTGATCATGGTGCTTGGGTTGCTGTTGTTGATTGCCATCCGCGGTCTGGGACATTTTTGGCCGGGCGCCATCGCCGAGTTTCAGTACACCGACGAAAATGGAGTTGTGGAGCAGGTGCTGGGCGAGTATGCGGATCGGGAAGTGGTGCCGCGGGCACGAATTGGGCAGGCGGATGCGCGTATCCCGGC
>JAYUHG010000264.1:0-3842 GCA_043767195.1 Gammaproteobacteria bacterium
GTGCAGGAAGAGATTTTCGGGCCGGTGTTATCGGTGCTCAAATATGAAAATGAAACCGACATTGTGCCGCTTGCCAACGACACGGTGTATGGACTGGCGGCCAGTATCTGGACCCGTGATGTCAGCCGCGCTCACCGTCTCGCCGCCGCCATTCGCGCCGGACTCATCTGGATCAATTGCCACGGGGTCCCGGATATGGCCGTCTCCTTTGGTGGCTTCAAGCAATCCGGCTGGGGCCGTGAGAATGGCTATGACGGTTTATTGCAGTACACGGAACTGAAGTCCGTGATGGCGCTGGTCTGAGTTGCAAACCGGAACGCAGTAGAGATTTTGAGCGAGTCAACGATCCCTTATTAAGTTCGGGATTACGTTCGGGACGCCTGCGGCGATTTGTATCTGGCCTGCAACCAGGGCCAAATTACCTTGCGCGCGGTAAGCCAATCCAGCGATGTAGCTATGTGTATGTTGAAGCCAGGATTAGGCACCGCATATACGGTCTCCCCATGGGCCTGTACGGCCCGCCACAATCTGGCCACCGGCATCGCACCAGCGTCGGACTCGGCGCTCAATTCCTGCAATGCCTCGTGCAGGAATGCCTGTGGCATGGCAATGGACTGCATTTTCCCCACGCCTATGGGTGGTAACAGTCTCTCATCACTGACCTCAGCTATATCCACACATGGCGGCCCAACGCAGACCGCGGCGCCGTGGTCCAGCGCTCCCAGTGCTACCTTGGTCATCAGGTTTGGCCCGGCAAAGGGGTATGCCAGGTCATGCACTAACACGACTGGAGCATCGGATGTGGCAATGCCCGCCAGGATGGCATCCAAATCACATGATTTCGCCGCGCGGATCTCGGCCTTGGCGCCAAGCAGGGTTGTCGCGGCGTCAACACCCTCAGCGGCGACCAGGACAATGATTCCTCCGGCGCATTTTGCCACCCGCTCAACAACCATCTCCAGCAGTGTCTGTGTGCCGAGACGAAGGCTTGTCAAAGCGCCGGGATGCTCACCCGCCACGCTTCCGAGCGCGGAGATCACGGCAATGACCAGATGCCGCTGTACAAAAGTACGCTTGTTGTGAACCCGCCGCCGGACACCATTGCGCTTGCCAGTTTTCTTCAGGCGCCGGGGCGCGACAACTTTTTTCGGCTGTCTTAGTCCATGTATGCGTATTGTCATAGGCAAAGTGCAATTTCCTTTAGCGCAGCGTCACTGTGCGCTCGATGTTGCCGCGCCAGGCAGTATCGCCTTTCCCGTCGCGAACCAGTTCTATTCTTCCCAGGTACTGGCCCGCGGTCCATGAGGCCATGGTTCTGCGCTTGCCGATGAAGATATAGCGGCGCGCCTGTGTCTTGTCCACGGTTTGTTCCTGAGTCAGCAATGGTGACCCATCGGGGCTGATAATGGACAAAGTGACCGAATCCCCCTGCAACACGCCCAAAATCTCCACCCAGAGGACCAGCGCGGGAGATTGACGGTTCAGCGGATTGCCACCGGGAAGTCCGGCGCGGATGCGCTCCATATCGGGCGGTCCATCCGTAAATCCGGCGTGATAGAGCGCCGCCGGTTCATAGCCCAGATTCAGATCATTACGCCAAAGCGCCGCGCCAGTCTGCCCGCATTCGGCTTCGGTCGCGAGCCCGGTAAAGGGATCTTGTTCCGCGCCGTTATGGCGCACGGCGAGATGCACATGGGGAAACTCCGCCCAGCCGGACATGCCGACTGCACCCAGGATCGTGCCCGTGGCCACTGTCTCACCCGGTCTGACAACCGCGCTGCCCCTGCGTAAGTGGCAATATTGGGTCTGCCAGCCGTCGGCATGATCTACCACCACACCGTTGCCACATTCCTTTCCTTTCAAGCCGGATTTGGCGCCGGGGATGAGCAAACCGGTGTCATCCATTCCGTCACGCACGTTCTTTATAACGCCTGAGGCGCTGGCGACCACCGGTACCCCGGACATCATCACGCCCCGGTCCCGGATGGCGAAGTCCACGCCGTCATGGCCGTCATAACTGCGCGCGCCACACTGGAAATCCTGGACGCCGGGACCGGATTTCACGTCAATGTAGTTGGCTATCCAGCAGGTTTCCCCAAGTTGACATTGCAGTGGCAGACCCAGCGCAAAAGCCGGCGGCGCATCCGGCGACTGGGCCAGCGCAGGTGTGGAGGCCAGCAGCCCGCCCAGGCAAACCGCCAGGCGCTGCACGACGGCGGATATTCCGTTATTCGCACTACCGCTGCGGATGGCGATACTCCTCTTCCTGTTCAATGTCCTGATTCAAATGGCTGAGTTTGCCGCTATCGGTGATGGCGCGGCGCATCTTATCCGGAATGGCTGCGGAATTAAGTGTGCCGTCCTCGTTAATGCGCGCATAGATGCGCGTAGCGCGGCCTTCGCACACCGGCGCATTGGTTACGGCATTCTTGGCCTTGCAGTTCCAGTGCAACGTGTGTTCCCCCATCTTCTCCAGGGTAATGGTCGTGGCCACCCGATCCCCGTAACTGGCCGGGCCGATGAAGCGGAAATGAATTTCGCCCATGACGAACGTGGTGCGGTCATTTTTGATCATCTGGTCAATGGGGTAGCCGATGGTGCGAAAGAACTCATGTTCGGTGTCATTGAACCAGGCCACGATGCGCGGGTAATACACCAGCCCGAACGGGTCCGACTCGCCCCAATTGACGGTAATCTCCTTCCAATACATCGCGCTGGTCACATGTGTCTCCCAAAAGTTTATTTGCCGGGCATCTTGTAACGGATTTGATTCAGGCTGTCACCAGAGTCATTTCTTGACGGCCAGAATCGTTACATGTAAACAACGGTACCAGAGACTTCACTCCCGAGGGCGCCATGGCGGCATTTGAGACCGAGATTCAGGTGGGATTTGAACATACCGATGTGGCTGGCGTGGTGTTTTACCCGCGCTACTTCGAAATGCTGAGCAAAGTCGTGGAGCGCTGGTTTCAGGGGCCGCTGGGCTGCAATTATCGTCAAATCCATCAGATCGAACGGCGTGGCATTCCCCTGGTGGAGGTACATTGCCGTTTTACCAAGCCGAGTTTTCTCTCGGATATGCTGCGCTTCCGGCTCGAGGTCACGAAATTGGGGCGACGTTCGGTGACCATGCATATTGAGGCTTTCTGCGGCGACGAACAGCGGCTGGTGGCCGATATGGTGATTGTCCATATCCAGTTGCAACAGGACGGGATGCTCAGCACGGATCTGCCGGTGGATCTGGCGCAGCGAATTCAGGCGTTTGTCAGGCCGGCGTAATAGGGTCAGGTATGGCAATCAATAAACCTGTTTGATTGCATGACCTGACCGCACCGGTTTATTTCCAGGCCGGGGCAGTCAACCGGCGGCGACCGTCACGCGTACGCTTTACCCCTGGTTCATCCATTTGCACCCGGTCCCACAACTGGCAAGTCACCTGTTTGTGCTTCTGATCCAGTCCTTCGCAATAATTGGTGTACTCGCACACACGCACTTCCCCGCCGCGACCGAGTTTTATTTTCAAGAACCAGTCCGGGTCGGCCAGACTCTGGCGCGCGGCGCCGATAATGTCCGCCTCGCCCCGTTGCAGTATCCCCTCGGCTTGCTCGAAACCATGAATGCCACCGACCACGACAATGGGCGTCTCGCAACCAGCCGAGCGCACTGCCTGCCGGATTTGCGCGCAGGGCTGGATGTTGCGCCCGAAGGGCCCCTGAGCATCGGAAATATACGCGGGCATACACTCATAGCCGCTGCGACCGGTATAGGGATAGGCCGCCCAGCCCACTTGAGGTTGTTGCGCGTCATCAAATTTGCCACCGCGCGACAGTGACAGGAAATCC
>JAYUHG010000265.1:0-9094 GCA_043767195.1 Gammaproteobacteria bacterium
GCGCAAGTCGTGCCGCGGAATCTTCAGTGATCCAGGCGGTGACCTGGACTCGCGGTTCCTCGCTTGCCGGTAGTTCAAACTGCTCCCCACTGAAAGAGCTTTGCACCACCTGCCACGGATAGCCCGCGGAGGGCGTGGTATGGATGATGATGGCGCCCGCGGCACCCTGGCGCGCAGCCTCTTCGTACTTGTAAGTCCAGCGGCCGTAATACAAACGCCGCACACCTTCGAACAGCGCCGGGTCCCAGTCCGGATCATTGTTCAGCATCAACAGCACCTTGCCCTTCAGGTCCACGCCCTTGTAATCATCCCATTGATATTCGGGGGCACGGATGCCGAAGCCCACAAACACCACCTCGGCATCTTTCAATTCAGCCAATTCCTTCTGTACGCCGCTGGCGGCAATAAAATCATGGCCGCGCTTCAATGCCACGGACTTGCCAGCAGCGTTTATCTTCCATGTCTCGGGGACCGTGGCATTGATGCCCACCAAATCGAACGGCTGCTCCCAACTGCCATCTCTACTGCCGGGGGCGAAGCCGATTTGCTCCAATTGCGCCGCCAGCCAGGCCCGCGCCTTGATGTCCCCCTGGGAACCCGGTGCGCGACCTTCGTAAGCATCGCTTGAGATTTCCGCCACGGTGTCATGGATGAGCTTGGCGTCAATGCCGTTCGCCGCGGCCTTGGCTTGCTGTGTAAAAGGGCCGGGATCGGCGGGTTGCGCCACGGCTGCTGCTGATGGGGCAGTTGTCGCGTTGTTCTCTTCTGACTCAGGCCCCTTGGAGCAGGCGCCGGCGAGTACAACCAGAAATAGCGGTGCGATATGCCGAAGGACCATGGCTTTCTCCTGAGTGCGGGATAGAATCCGCATAGTGTACTTTATCCGTATGCACTGGGTGGACCAGCGCAGCCGGAATGGCGATGAGTTCAAGGAGAACGTGGCGTGGTCATGAGGGCGATCATCAAGTATTCGGGTGATTTGGATTTCAAGCCCGATGCGCGGCTCAGAGAAGTACCGCGGGGCCTGGAGTAACGCCACGATCATGGTTCAGCAAGTGCCGACGCTGGCCGCCATTCAATCGGCGGCGGAACGCATTCGTGGTATGGCGATCCGCACACCACTTCTGCGGCTGAACGTGGATGATGCTCCGGGCGAGATCTGGCTCAAGTGCGAAAATCTGCAACCCATCGGTTCCTTCAAGGTCAGGCCGGCGGCGAGTGCGATCCTGAATGTGCCCCGTGAAAAGCTCGAACAGGGGGTCTACACCGCCAGTGCCGGTAACATGGCACAGGGTGTGGCCTACACCGCCCGTCGTTTGGGTATCCCATACAGTGTAGTGCTGCCACACGATGCCGCGGCCACCAAGGTCGCGGCATTGGAGCGCATGGGCGCGCACATACACTTTGTCTCCCATGAGGAATGGTGGCAGGTGCTGGTGCACCGCGGACACGCTGATATTACCGGCAAATTCATTCATCCCGCCGCCGATCCCGATGTCATTGCCGGCGATGGCACGATTGGACTGGAGATCCTGGCGGACCTGCCGGATGTGGATACCGTGGTGGTTCCCTACGGGGGTGGCGGTTTGTCCTGCGGTATTGCTGCTGCGCTAAGTGGCGCCGGCTCCAGGGCGCGGGTTCTGGCCGCCGAGTCGGCCCACTGCGCACCATTGAGCGCCAGTATTGCCGCCGGTAAGCCGGTGGAAGTCACGATGAATCCGAGTTTTGTTACAGGCTTGGGCGTGGGCCGGGTGCTGGAAGAGATGTGGCCGTTGGCCCGGCAGTTGTTGGCCGGAGCAGTTGTCGCGGAAGAACAGGAAACCGCCTCGGCCATCAGATTGTTATTTGAACGTAATCGCCTGGTGGTGGAAGGCGCCGGGGCGGTTGCCGTGGCCTCTGCACTGGCGGGTCGAGCCGGTGGAGGAAAGATTGTGTGCGTGATTTCCGGCGGCAATATGGATGCGGATCGCTATGCGCGCATTATTACCGGCCAGTGACGGCCTGGTCGTAGCTTGGCACTCCGACCTGATAGGATTGTGTCAAATGAACAAGGAGAAAAACTCATGTCCGCGAATTCAATGCGTGTTCTTGTGCGTAGTTTCGGCGCACTGCTGATGGGTCTGTTCTCCAGCGGCGTCAACGCCGAACTGCAAGTGGGGAATCCCGCGCCTGCTTTCGAGCTGGTAGATCAATACCAGAAGCCGCACCGGCTGGCGGACTACACCGGCAAATGGGTGGTGCTGTATTTCTACCCGAAAGACGACACGCCCGGGTGTACCACCGAGGCCTGTAATTTCCGCGATGATATATTCAAGATCCGGGCGTTGGGCGCGGAAGTCCTTGGCGTCAGCCTGGATGACGCGAAAAGCCACGCGGAATTCGCCAACAAGCACGGCCTGCCATTCCCGTTGCTGGCGGATACCGAGGCCAAGACCGCCGAGGCTTATGGCGCACTCATGGGCCTGGGGCCGGTGAAGTTTGCCAAGCGCCACACATTCATTATTGGTCCCGATGGCAAGCTGGCGCAGATCTACCGCGACGTGAATCCGAAAGAACACAGCGCCGAGGTCATCGCGGAACTGGGTCGCCTGTCGGGCAAGCCCTGATGCAACGATCCGCGTTGATTGGGGTTCTAATCTGGATTTTGTCAGTAACTCTGGCTAATGCCCAGGAACCGGATCCGGGCGAGCTGTTATATGAGAATCACTGCACCGAATGCCACGACAGCGTGGTGCATGTGCGCGCACAAACCAAAGTGAAAACTCGCGCCGAGTTGGATGAGGCAATAAGCCGTTGGTCGGACTACAAGCAATTGGCCTGGACGGACGCGGAACATAATGCGGTGCGCGACTATCTCAATCTGTCCTTCTATGGTTTGTTCGAGGATTCGCCGCCACCGGCGCCAGATGGCGCGAAGAACTAGCGCACGATATGCCCCCGATCCCGCAGGTACTGCCCGATGGCCATGCGATGGGCGGTGAAGAAATCGTTCAGTAGCAGCAGGCGCGTACTCCCATCCTTGTATTCCAGATGCCAGAGCGCATTGGGTTCCACAATAAATCCCGGAAAACCGAATTGAGTCTGCTGTTCCCGGATCTGCCGGAGATTTTCGAGATTGATCGTGGTCATGGCTGGCAATATCCATCCACCGGTATCTACGACAATGCGATCTGGCAGGACATAAATGTACTCATTGCGCATCGCCGGCATTACCAGTGCCGGGATCAGCAGTGAGAACAGAAAGGCCGCCAGCGCTACGCGGCGGCGGATGTTCAGCAACCAGAACAATAGCGCGGTGGCGGCCAGCAGGCAGAAAACTATGCCCCAGACGAGAACCCGTTCCCGGGTGCTGGACAGCAGCAGACCGCCATCGGCGCCAATGGAGAGAGACGCGGCGTGAAACTTTCCGAATAGCAGGTCAATCATGGCTGTGACTGGGCTTTATTTGCATCTTTAACCTTAGCACAGGGCCTGCGGTGTGCAGGGAATATCCGTTATGCGGTCGCGATTGACGCAGATCAATCTGGTTCGTGATTGTGGTGATGGGCGGTGTGTATTCTGGAGTAAAATCAAAACCATGTTGATTAAACTGCAGAGCGGAATTCTTTTCCTGGGACTGGTGTTATGTGTCACGGGCGTAGCGGCGCAGACCCCTGAAGCGGAAAACTATGTGGTCATTGACGGCAAGGTGGACCGCGTTACCTACACCGGCTGGCAGGTATTCAGCGAGAATTGCTCTGGCTGTCACGGTCCCGGAGCGACCGGCACAGTGCTGGCACCGGATCTTACTGAGCGCATCAACCGGCTCAGTCTGGATCAATTCCGCATTCGCGTATTGAATCGTTATTTTATGACCATCCCGCTGGATGAAGCGGTGGCGGAAGGGGCGACGACTGTGGCGCAGGCAATGGAAGAGGCTGCGGTGGCTGACGCTGCAAAGCCCACTCCTCCGGTGGACATGCCACGCTGGCGCGACAATCCGGATGTGCGCAATCACATCCGGGAACTATATGCTTGGCTCACGGCCCGCGCGGACGGGGTGTTGGGGCCGGACGTGCCGGAGTTGTGGCAAGAGACTCCTCACCCCGACCCACTGCCTGTGGAAGAGAGAGATTGATATATAAAGGGTGTACCGCGCAGCGGCGGGAGAGGGCGCGCATTCTCAACGGGTAAAAACTTTTTTCAGCAACTCTGTCGTGCGCTTGGCGGGATTCTTGCGGATCGCTGCTTCTTCCACCGCCAGGTAATGGAATATGCCATCCATACCTTTGGCGACAACGTACTCCGACAGGTTGGCTTTGACATCCGGCACAAACGGCAGGCCACGATATTTTTCCATGGCGGCGTCAAAGGACTGAATTGCGCCTACTTCCGCCAGACTGCTGTCCACCACCGGGCGCATGGCCTGTGACAATGGCGGCGACATCTTTTCCTTGAAGTAGGCCGTGGCCGCGTTATCCGGGCCGTCGTAGATGCGCTTGGCGTCGTCCACGGTCATTTGCGCGATGGAATCCACGAATAATTGGCGCGCCTTGGGTGCTGCTGCTTCCGCGGCCCGATTAATTTTCAATTCCACATCGTCGAGCATGCCGCCCATGCCGATTTTCCCCAATGCGATTTGCACGGCCAGAAGTTTCTCGGGCAACGGGATGTGAATGGCGGGGTCTTTGTTGAAGCCATCAGTCTTGCCCACCCGTTTCACCACCCGCTGGGTTCCCACTTTCAGCGCCTCGCGCAATCCGGCCTCGATGTCGCCGATTGGCAGAGCCTGTGCGGCGTTGCCGCCGGTCAGGCTTTGCAACAGAGACTTGCCCTTTTCCAGCAGCGTTCCCTCCGCGCCGGTTGCCGCGCAGGACATCAGTAACAAACCCATACCGCTGACTTTGATGATCTTTGTCAAATGCATTTCCAGTGACTCCTCTGATGATTTCCATGGTGCATTATGCAGTATTACCATTGGCTATCGCGGCGCGATGAAATCCCCAAAGCCGCGGCTGCCGTTGCCGGACTTGATGGGGCTGCCGGCCTCCAACGTCGTGGTATCAATCACATATACCGCCCCATCAAACCAGCTCACCACATAAACATGTTTACCATCCGGGTGCAGGGCGATGCCCTCCGGATAATCGCCGATGTTCAGGGTCTTCAGGGTTTTCCCGGAGTTCAAATCCAGAACGGACACGGAATTATCGTGCTGGTTGGTGACAAATAGCCGGTCGGTGACAGGTTCATGGGCAATGGCGTAGGGAAAGCTGCCCACGGGAAGAGTCTGAGTGACCTGGAAACTGCGCAGATCAATGACACTGACATCGCTGCTTTGCACATTGGCCACAAACGCGCGTTCACCCTTCGCATCCAGTGTCACGCCAAAGGGCGCTTTGCCCCCGGCAATGATGGCCAGTGGTTTCCCATCGGCAAGATTGATAACCGAGACGGTATTGTCATCCCGATTCGCCACCACCAGCCGGGTGCCATCGGGTGTTACCGCCAGTCCGGCGGGTGAATTGCCCACCGGGATGCGGCTGGTAATCTCGATACTTGCTGTGTCCAGCACCGCCACCTGATGGTTGTACCAGTCGCTGATGAATACCCGCTGATCATCAGGGCTGATGGCGATGCCCAGTGGTCCATCTCCCACGAGCAAGGTTTTGATCACGGTGCGCGCGACGCCGTCAATGATCGAAACGTCTTTACTCTCGGGATTGGACACATACACGCGACTACCGTCATGGCTGGCTACCACACCGGCAGGGCGATGTCCGACCTTGATGCTAGCCTCCGCTTTGCCCGTGGCCGTGTTGATAACGGTGACGGTGTTGTCGGCCTGATTGGTAATCCAGGCAAACGGGGTCGCCGCCGCGTGACCCGCCCAGAGTAGGGCCAGGATGCTGGCAACCGCAACCCGCATTATTTCTCTGCCAGCGCTCTTATCCCAGCCAGTCCGGCGTCCACGATTTTGGTAACCGCGGCCACGGCCGCCTCATCGCTTAATTCCGGTGGCGGGGTCGGCCCGGGAAATGAGCGGTAAAACGCCGCCTTCCATTCCACCACGGCGTTGCCACCCTCACCGTCGCGCACCGAGATGGTGCTGCCCAATGTGTTCACCGGCAATGCAGCCTCATTCGGTTCCATCAACATGTACTGCATCAGTTTATTTTCCGGCTCATGCTTGACCAGCTTCTCGCGGAGTTGCTGGCCGTTTTTCAACTGCACGGTGCGAATGGTGTCGGGCTTGTTGCCCGCCTCAGCCTGGCACTCCGGCACTTCCGGATTCCAGGTGCTGATGGAGCAATAATCGGCCAGCACTTCCCAGACCTTGGCGGTCGGGGCATTGATCTGCACTTCCTTGACTACCATCTGTCGTGACGGTCCATGGGCATAGGACATGAGTGGCAGTAGCAGCAGCGTAACGGCCAAGAGCAGAAAAGAGCGTTTCATTTTTAATATTCTCCGCAACCAGAGTGAAGGGGCAGACATTATATATGTAAGGATGGAATCTCGGACCGGTTTGAAGGAATAGGGGGAAAGTGGCTGGTGGATAGTGAGGATAACTTCCAGTTAGTATTGGAATGTGAAGCGTGAAGCGTGAAGCGTGAAGCGTGAAGCGTGAAGCGTAAACATCAACAGAATAAAAACGGAAAAGGTTCTTGTTGGCCTGCGAAATACGCTTCACGAAATACGCTTCACGTCTTGCCAGCCACCAGCCACTCAATCACACTCCGACTTCGCCATTCCGCCATAAGTGTTCGGAGTCGCAGGTGGATAATCCGTATAACCATGCTTATCGCCGCCGTAGAGTTTTCCGGCATCGGCTTCGGCCAGTGCGACTTTGTTGGCGAAGCGCCAGGGCAGGTCGGGGTTCGCTATGAAAGGCATGCCGAAGGCGATGAGATCGGCGGCGCCGGAGGTGAGGGCGATATTGCCGCGGGCGAAGTCATAGGCGCCGTTGGCCATATACAGGCCGGCGAATTCGCGCCGCAGGAGAGCGCAATTGAACTGACCCTCGACCACATGCAAATAGGCCGGGTGGATCTTGTTCAGCAGACGCGCCGCGGTACCAAACGTGGTAACGGGATCAGAATCATGCATGTCATTAAATGTATCGTCCGGTGAAATACGCACACCGACCCGGGCCACGCCAAGCACCTCGCACACGGCAGCGGTAACTTCCAGCAGCAGCCGGGCGCGATTCTCCGCTGACCCGCCGTACTGATCTGTGCGCTTATTAGTACCGTCGCGCAAAAATTGATCCAACAGATAACCATTGGCGGCATGGATCTCGGCGCCATCAAAACCCGCGGCTTTGGCATTCACCGCGGCCCGGGCAAACTGATCAACGATGCCAGGGATCTCCTCCATCTCCAGCGCGCGCGGCGTGACAAATGGTTTCATCCCCTCCGCGGTCATGACCTCACCCTGGGGACAAATGGCGGACGGAGCCACCGGCAGGGTCCCACCCGGCTGATAGGACGGGTGCGAGACGCGGCCCACATGCCAGAGCTGGACAAAAATTCTTCCACCCGCGGTATGCACGGCGTCAGTGACATTACGCCAACCGGCGATCTGGTCGTAATTGTGAATCCCGGGTGTATCCAGATAGCCAACACCCTGGGGCGAAACCTGGGTGGCCTCGGTGATAATCAGCCCGGCGCTGGCCCGTTGCAGATAATAGGTGGCCATGATGCAATTCGGCGCATTGCCCGTGGCTCGGCTGCGGGTCATGGGCGCCATGACAATACGGCTTGGTAACTGAATGCCTCCCAGTTCTACCGGCGTGAACAGGTCAGGTGCGGATTTGGTGGTCATGGAGGGAACCTCATTGTTACCCAAGGACAGTATACGTAATTCACCAGAGCATTTTTTGGCCAGTAGTTGCGTTGAACTACGTATATTGTCCCTGGATAATTCCGGTAAGTTGACGTCGCCACGGCAAACAGTGAAACTGCCTGCCCCCATGAATACCAGTCCAGATTCCGATATTTTGATCCGTGTCCGCGGCCTTACGTTCCGTCGTGGTGAGCGGGTTATTTTCGACAATATTGACCTGGATTTCCGGCGTGGAATCATTACCGCCATCATGGGGCCGAGCGGCACCGGTAAGACCACGCTGTTAAAGCTGATCAGCGCGCAACTGATCCCCGAAGCCGGCACCATCGAAGTGGATGGGCATAATATTCACACCCTCAGCCAGACCGAATTATTCGAGTTGCGCAAGCGTATGGGTATGTTGTTCCAGAGCGGGGCGCTGCTGACGGATTTGACGGTGTTTGAAAATGTGGCATATCCACTGCGTGAACACACGCAGTTGTCCGAGCGCATGATTCGCTTTCTGGTGCTGGCCAAGCTGCAGGCCGTGGGCCTGCGTGGCGCGGCGCAGTTGATGCCGGCGGAACTTTCCGGTGGCATGGCCCGGCGCGTGGCCCTGGCCCGTGCCATCTCTCTGGATCCCATGATGATCATGTATGACGAGCCGTTCAGCGGTCAGGATCCGATTTCCATGGGCGTGTTGATCAAGCTCATTCACGCCATGAACGAAAATCTGGGGCTGACCAGCATTATCGTGTCCCATGATGTGGCGGAGACCTCATCCATTGCCGACCATATATATGTGATCTCCGATGGCCGTATCATGGATCAGGGCAGCCCGGCGCAACTGGATCGCACACCCTCGGAATGGGCGCAGCAGTTCCTGAAGGGATTGCCCGATGGCCCGGTGCGGTTCCATTATCCGGCCCGGGATTATGCGGAGGACTTGTTTGAAAACTGAGACACAGGTTGTGGCGCAAAACAGTTGGCTGGATCCCCTTGTCAATACCGGGCGGCGCGTGTTTGCGTCCCTGGAGCGCACCGGTCGCGCCGGGTTATTCCTGTTGCGCGTACTGCAAAGTATCCCGGCAGTGCTGGTGCGACCGGGTTTGATCATGCAGCAATTATTTTCCGTAGGCGTACTGACCATTGTCATCGTGCTGGTGGCCGGCGCATTCGTGGGAATGGTGCTGGGGCTGCAAGGCTACAACGTGCTGGTACGATTTAATGCCGAGGCCTCTTTGGGTACATTTGTTGGGTTGACTCTCGTGCGCGAATTGGGGCCGGT
>JAYUHG010000266.1:0-1547 GCA_043767195.1 Gammaproteobacteria bacterium
TCAAACTCCCCAACATCATGAAGGCCAAGAAAAAGCCCCTGGATGTGCTGAAACCCGCGGACCTGGGTGTGGATATGACGCCACGCTTGAAGATTCTGACGGTGGACGAGCCACCGGTTCGCGGCGGTGGCATCAAAGTCGAGTCGGTGCAGGACCTGGTACACCGGCTGCGTAACGAAAAGAAGGTGATCTGACATGGGTATTCTCATCGTCGCCGAACATGACAACCAGAAATTGCGGCCCGCGACTCTGTGTACCGTCACCGCCGCCACGCGCATTGGCGGCGACATCACTATATTAGTGGCTGGCAAAGATTGCGTCGCCGCGGCCCAGGCCGCTACCCAGGTACCGGGCGTGAAACGCGTACTGCATGGAGATGCTCCCCACTTTGAGCATGGTCTGGCGGAAGAACTGGCACCGCTGGTAGTAAAAGCCGCGGCGGGGATGACCCATGTGTTGGCGCCGGCCACCACCTTCGGCAAAAACCTGCTGCCGCGTGTGGCCGCGCTGCTGGACGTGGCGCAGATATCCGAGGTCATGGCCGTGAAAAGCGCGGATACGTTTGTGCGCCCCATATATGCGGGCAATGCCCTGGCCACGGTGCAAAGCAGCGACACTATTAAGGTGTTGACCATACGTGCCACTGGCTTCGATGCGACACCGGCCACGGGCGGCAATGCCGCAATTGAAAAAATCGAGGCCACACCGGTCACGGGTCTATCCAAATTCGAGCGCCAGGAATTAACCAAGTCCGAGCGACCGGAATTGACCGCGGCAAAGATTATTGTCTCCGGCGGTCGCGGCTTGGGCAGCGCGGAAAATTTCAAGATCATTGATGCCCTGGCGGACAAGCTCGGCGCCGCCGTGGGTGCTTCCCGTGCCGCCGTGGATGCGGGCTTCGTGCCGAATGATTATCAAGTGGGCCAGACCGGCAAGATTGTCGCGCCGGAACTGTACATCGCCGTGGGCATCTCCGGCGCCATTCAACATCTGGCCGGCATGAAGGACAGCAAGGTCATCGTCGCCATCAACAAGGATCCGGAAGCGCCGATTTTTGAAGTGGCGGATTACGGACTGGTGGCGGACCTGTTTCAGGCCGTGCCGGAATTCACCGCCGCGCTGGATAAGCCGGCCTGAATATTCGGAAGGCTTTGACCGAGCCTTGCATCGGTCATGCCGGTGTAAACGACCCACATCCCGCAGGTCGCTGGCGTCAGAGTGACAGCGCGTAAATGAAACCATCCCAATCCCATCCCCGTGTACTGGGGATCTTTTACATCCTCGCCGCAACTTTGCTGGTGGCGCTGGCGGACGCCCTGACCAAGTGGCTGTCAGACAGTTATGGCACACCGCAGATGGCATTCATCCGCTGCACCTTTGGCGTGTTGTATGTGACGGCCTTCGTAATCCTGTCAGGGCGCCTCACTGATCTGCGCACAACGCGCCTGCCCTGGCACATGGCGCGGGCAGTGCTGGTGGCTGGCGTCATCCTTGGGGTGTTCTATGCCCTGGCCAATATTCCGATGATTGAAGTGGAGGCCATTGGT
>JAYUHG010000267.1:0-3823 GCA_043767195.1 Gammaproteobacteria bacterium
GCGGGCATCAATCGCCCCGATCTCCTGCAACGCCAGGGCAAGTATCCGCCGCCGCCGGGGGCGTCGCTGATCCCGGGTCTGGAAGTGGCCGGGGAAATCATCGCCGTGGGTGCCGGCACACAGCATCCCGCCATTGGACAGCAAGTGTGCGCGCTGCTCACCGGCGGGGGCTATGCCGAGTACACCGTGGCGGAAGCAGCATTGTGCCTGCCCGTGCCACGGGGGTTCTCCATGGCTGAGGCGGCCGCATTGCCGGAGACCTTCTTTACCGTCTGGCACAATGTATTTCAACGGGCGCATTTGCAGCCTGGCGAAACCTTGCTCATTCACGGCGGCAGCAGCGGTATCGGCACCACAGCCATTCAACTGGGTGTGGCCTTCGGCGCCCGGGTCTTTGTCACAGCGGGCAGCGAGGAAAAGTGCGCCGCCTGCCGCAAGCTGGGCGCGGCACTGGCCATCAACTACCGCAGCGAAGATTTTGTCGCAGTCACTGCCGCCGCCACGGGTGGTGGTGGCGTGAATGTGATCCTGGACATGGTGGCGGGGGAGTATGTGGATCGGAATTTCGCGGCGGCGGCGGAAGATGGCCGCATAGTCATCATCGCCGGTCTGGGAGGCTACAAGACTGAAGTAAATCTGCTGCCGTTGATGCGCAAACGCCTGACGCTCACCGGCTCAACTCTGCGCAATCGGGACGTGACCTTCAAAGCCAGCCTGGCCGAAGATCTGCGGGAAAAAGTCTGGCCGCTGTTGGGATCCGGGCAAATCCGGCCGGTTCTGCACCGGACACTGCCCCTGGCCCAGGCCGCCGCGGCCCATGGGTTGCTGGAGGCCGGAGCCCATGTGGGAAAGATCGTACTGAGCGTGATGTAATTGCCCCGGGTTTCCTTATAATGCGCGCCTTCGCCGCAGTGCCAGGATAACAGGAGTAATTCATGCCCAAGGTTACCTTCATCTCCGCCGATGGCACCCGCAAGGATGTGGAAGCAGCCAATGGCCTGTCCCTGATGCAGGCGGCAGTCAACAACGGCGTAGCGGGTGTTGTCGCCGAGTGTGGCGGCGCATGTAGCTGCGCCACCTGCCATGTGCATGTGGAATCGTCATGGTTCGGCAAGCTGCCGGCGCCGGAAGGCATGGAAAAGGAAATGCTGGAATTCGTCATGGAACCCCAACCCACCAGCCGCCTCTCCTGCCAGATCAAGCTGACCGATGATATGAATGGCCTGGTAGTACACACACCCAAATCCCAGTACTGATCCCTCCGGGCGGCCCAATTGATCCAACGCCGCTCCCATCTCGATCTGTTCGGCGCCGGCATTCTGCTGGTGCTTTGCATTCTCTGGGGCTTCCAACAAGTCACCATCAAACTGGCCATGGCCGGGATATCCCCGGTCATGCAGGGCGGCCTGCGTTCGGTGATAGCAGTGACACTGCTGTTGATCTGGATGCGCGTTAAGGGCATCCCGGCGTTTGATTCCGATGGCGCGTGGCGTCCAGGCGCCGTGGCCGGTGGGCTGTTTGCGCTGGAATTCGCCATGATCTACTGGGGACTGTCGTTCACCTCCGCGTCGCGCATGATCGTGTTCATTTATCTCGCGCCATTCGTGGTGGCCGCCGGCATTCATTTCCTGGTGCCGGAGGAACGGCTGCGGGGTTGGCAGATCGCCGGCATGGTGCTGGCCTTCGCGGGGGTGGTGTTCGTGTTCCAGGAACATGGCGACCCGGCATTGCCGGAGCGGGCCTGGCTTGGCGACCTGATGGGGATCGCCGGGGCGATATTCTGGGGACTTACCACGCTGGTGATTCGGGTCACGAAACTGGGGCGAATAGAACCCAGCCGTTCGCTGTTTTACCAATTACTGCTGTCGGCGCTGTTATTGCCGCTGGGATCCTTATTGATGGGTGAGCCGGGGGTTTTTAATATGACACCTCTGGTCATAGGCTGTCTGGCGTTCCAAGGCATCATTGTCGCTTTCGCCAGCTACATGGCCTGGTTCTGGCTACTGAACCATTACCCGGTGCCGCAAATTTCCGCGTTTACATTTCTCGCGCCATTGTTTGGCGTTGCCGCCGGTGTGGTGGTCCTCAACGAACCGTTCTCCACGGGTCTGATCGTGGGCGGCGCCTTGGTGGCCGGTGGTATTTACCTGGTCAACCGGCGTCAAGCACTGCCGCAGTCCGCCGGCGATTGATTTTCCGGCCAAAACCGTTCGAATAATATGTAACACCCCAGACACACCAGCCACGCCAGCATTGCCGACCATAAATCATGGGAGACAAAATGTGCGCCCCGCACCCATTGCGTCCCCGCATACACCAAGCCCAGAAATGTCGTCGTAACCAGTGCCGCGGCGGCACGGCGCGGATGCTGCCTGTGCCACACAAAGTAAAACGCAAACAAGGCAAACGCGCCGATTGAGTGGGCGCCCGGGAAGCAGGCGGCACGGGGAAGATAATCCGGACGGTCGGAAAAGAGGCTGACATAAGGCTGGTCGCCGCTATAACGCGTCAGTGACCAGGGGCAATCCATATTCGTGAGTTGCTTGCCCATGGCCGCCACCGCAGCGGAAATCCCGATGCAGAGTGCCACATAGATGGCGGCCCGGCGCCAGGGCCGGAACCGGGCTATAACAAACCCCAGCAGGAATAGCGCCACCGCGCCCACAGTAATGCTGAAGATCAACCGGTTACCCAAGTCGTGCAACAGACGCTGAAACAAATAACTGTCCCGGGCGGGGAATACTCCGGCACTGGCGTCAAACAGAGCGTCCGCCACGGCGAAGTCCACTTGCGCGGCTTTTATAACGCCAAGCATCAGGACAAATAGCAGTAACGGCAGCGCCAGGTGCAGGCGCCAGAAGTTTGCATCCGGCTGCGCACTGTCAGTCATGATCAGTGTACTGTTATCAAACCCGGGGATCGTCCTGGCCCAACCCAGTGCAGCGCGCCGGAATCAAACATGTCCGCGGCCACTTGATACAGGGCGATGGCATCTTTTGTGGCTTGGATGATCTGAGCAGGCGTGGCCGGCGTACCGGATTCGCTCACACTGCGGACTTGCGGTTCATGTAACGGTCCCAGATCAATCAACTGGCCATCACGGACAAATCCCATTTGCTGGTAGGTGCTGATGAACGCATAGGGCGTGTTCTGCGCCGGCTCGCGCAGATCGCGCCCAAAAAATCGCGCCTCGTAATCCATGCGCAGCAGACCCAGCAGGGTCGGAATCATGTCTATCTGGCTGGCCAATTGCGAGTCCTCCTCGGGCGCGATTATCCCCGGCGCGTAGAACAGCAGCGGAACCAGATAGTTTTCCAGAGGCAGTGTGGTCTTGCCGGCGCTGGAGGCGCAGTGGTCACCGACGATGACGAACACCGTGTTTTCAAACCAGGGCCGGGCGCGGGCGCGCGCGATGAAATCGCCAATGGCCCAGTCGGTGTACTTCACTGCGCCCGGACGCCTGCTGATGCCGGAGGGCAGATCAATGCGGCCGTCAGGATAAGTATACGGGCGATGATTCGATGTGGTCATCACCTGGGTAAACGAGCGGCGGCCGGCGGCGTGGGACTGGTCTATCTCCAGCAATGCCTGCGTGAAGATGTCCTCATCCGCCACGCCCCAGGCGGTTTCATGATGAATTCGCTCAGGCGGAATTGCGCCCCGATCCACCACGGTGTATCCATTGCCGGAAAAAAACGCGCGCATATTGTCAAAAAATGCGTAGCCGCCGTAGAGATAGCGCACGTCATATCCATGTCCGGCGAAGACCCCGCCCAGCGTCATAAAACCGCTGTTTTGCGGGCGTTTGACGATTGACTCTCCG
>JAYUHG010000268.1:0-21057 GCA_043767195.1 Gammaproteobacteria bacterium
CCGCTGCCGGCGCCTGATCTCCCTGGGCGAGTAGTGCAGTAGCAGCTTACTCAAATGTCCGCTCCAGTAACATTGCCTGACTATCGCCTGCGGCCCGAACAGGTGCCGGAAACCGTGGTGGAGATATTGGCCCCGGCGGAACGTGACCGGCTGCGCGCCCACATCAAATCGCTACTCACCACTCAGGGCGCGGTGCTGGTAGCCCACTACTACACCGACCCCGAACTGCAACGGCTGGCGGAGGAAACCGGCGGCTATGTGTCGGACTCCCTGGACATGGCGCGCTATGGTCATGATTCAAATGCCAACACGCTGGTGGTGTGCGGTGTGCGCTTCATGGGTGAGACGGCGAAAATCCTGACCCCCGAGAAGCGGGTGTTGATGCCGACGCTGAAAGCAGAGTGTTCATTGGATCTTGGCTGCCCGGCCCCCGCATTTAATGACTTGTGTGATCAATACCCGGATCGCACTGTGGTGGTGTATGCCAACACCAGCGCCGCGGTGAAAGCCCGCGCTGACTGGATGGTCACCTCAAGCAGCGCCGTGGAAGTAATCAGCTTCCTGCGCGACCGGGGCGAAAAAATCCTGTGGGCGCCGGACAAATACCTGGGCGAGTACATTCAACAGGAAACCGGCGCCGACATGCTGTTGTGGCAAGGCGCCTGCGTGGTGCATGAAGAGTTCAAGGGTCTGGAGCTGGCGGAGTTGCGCGCCAAGTATCCCGGCGCCAAGGTTCTCGTGCATCCCGAATCCCCCGCCGCCGTCATCAAACAGGCCGACGTGGTGGCCTCCACCACCGGCATCATCCGCGCCGCGCAAAAAATGGACGCAGATACGCTCATTGTCGCCACCGACAACGGCATCTTCTACAAGCTGCAACAGGCTGTGCCAAACAAAACACTTATCGAAGCCCCCACCGCCGGCAAGAGCGCCACCTGTAAAAGCTGCGCCCACTGCCCGTGGATGGCCATGAATACTCTGGCCAGCCTCGCGCATACTCTGGAGACCGGCGCTAATGAAATCTTTGTGGATGCGGCGATTATTCAGCGCGCGCAGATTCCGATTACACGCTTGCTCAATTTTGCTGAAGAGCGGCGGCGGGCGATTTATGGGAGTGGGGATGCTTGAAGAAAGCCACAAGCTACAAGTCATAAGCTACAAGGAACCACTCCCTATGTTTTACTTGTAGCTTTTGACTTGTAGCTTGTAGCTCCTTTCCATGTCTCCGGAAACCGTCGTCCTAATCCATGGCCTCTGGGTCACCGCCCGCAACCTGGCGCTGCTGCAACATCGCTTGCAGGCCGCCGGTTTTCTTACAGCGGCGTTTTCCTACCCTACAGTGCAAAGTGCCCCCCGACTCAATGCCATCGAACTGAATGGCTTTTGCAAAAAACTGGACGCGCAGGTGTTGCACTTCGTCGCCCATAGTCTGGGCGGGCTGGTGTTGCGCCACCTTTTTCACGACTACTCGGACCAGCGACCGGGACGCGTTGTTACTTTGGGGACTCCCCACCAGCCCAGCAGCGCAGCCCGGTCATTGTCGCGGATTCGGCCCGGTCGGATCGTCATGGGTCGCAGTCTTCACGAAGGACTATTAGGCGGGGCACCGCCCTGGGATCGGCGCCGGGAGTTGGGTTCCATTGCGGGGACGCTGCGATTTGGCATGGGCAGACTGGTGCCCGGCATTCCGGCCCCCAGCGATGGCACCGTGGCGGTGGCCGAGACTCGCTTGGAAGGCATGACCGATCACATCACCGCCCCGGTTTCCCACCTGGGGCTGGTGGTATCCCGGCGCGTGGCGGATTACACCACTCACTTTCTGCGCCATGGGCAATTCCCGAAGGCGACGGTAAGCCCGGAGTGATAAAATGCCGTCTTCGCACTGACGCAATTCTGGAGCACCCTGGTTGATGCCACGCGCACTAGCTGACCGTGCACCCCGAACATGACCCCAGTTCGTATCCTGGGAATTGACCCCGGCTTTCAACGCACCGGCTACGGCATTATTGATGTGGCCGGCAATCACACGCGCCACGTTTGCCATGGCGTCATCCGCACCGAGGGCGGAGATCTGGGGGAGCGGCTGCGACGCATATTTACCGGCATCAATGATCTCATCACTGAGTGGTCACCGGTCGAGGCGGCGGTGGAAAAGGTCTTCGTGGACAAGAATGTGGATTCCGCCCTGAAGCTGGGGCAGGCTCGCGGCGCTGCGGTGACTGCCTGCGCGCTTCTGCATCTGGATATTCACGAATACAGCCCAAATCAGATCAAGCAGGCCACCGTGGGTCGCGGCCATGCGGAGAAACAACAGGTGCAACACATGATCCGAATTTTGCTGTGTCTTGCGGAACGGCCCCAGGCGGATGCGGCCGATGCCCTGGCCGTGGCGGTTTGCCATGGTCATCAGCGCGAAGGCCGGCGCCGGATCGCGGCGGCGGCCTTGGCTCAGGGCGCAAGATTATGATCGGCCAATTGCGCGGCATCATGCTGGTGAAGCGTCCGCCCCATATCCTGCTGGATGTGCATGGCGTCGGCTATGAGATCGAAGCGCCCATGACCACGTTTTACAAATTGCCGGAACTGGGCGCGGAGATTCTGTTGTTCACCCATATGGTGGTGCGCGAGGATGCACACCTGTTGTTCGGCTTTGCCAGCGAGGCTGAACGACGCCTGTTTCGCACCCTGCTCAAGGTTAATGGGGTCGGCGCACGCACGGCGCTGACCATCTTGTCCGGCATGGAAGTGGCGATGCTGGTGCAATGTATTCAGGGAAGCGATGTGCAACGGCTGGTGCGTCTGCCCGGGATCGGCAAGAAGACCGCCGAGCGGCTGATTGTGGAATTGCGGGATCGGGTGGCGGACTGGGATGTCTCTGGAGCCGGCGCGGATTCCTCGCAACGCGCTGGTGTGACAGCGGCGCCGGGCAATCCGGCTGATGAAGCCATCAGCGCGTTGATCGCCTTGGGCTACAAACCCCAGGAGGCCAGCCGCTTCGTCCATGGCGTGGCCCGGGATGGCATGAGCAGCGAAGAATTGATCCGCGAGGCATTGAAGGCCTCCATCCGATGAATGATTTGAATTCCCTCACCACCGCTTCTATCACCCCCGAAGACACCACCGCGGAACATTCTTTACGGCCAAAGAAACTGGCTGACTATCGCGGCCAGCCGGTGGTGCGTGAACAAATGGAGATCTTCATCAGCGCCGCCCGGCAACGCAATGAAGCCCTGGACCATGTGCTCATCTTCGGCCCCCCAGGGCTGGGCAAGACCACCCTGGCGCACATTATTGCTTCCGAAATGCAGGTGAATTTGCGCCAGACCGCCGGCCCGGTGCTGGAGCGGGCCGGGGATCTGGCGGCCCTGCTCACCAATCTTGAACCCAAAGACGTGCTGTTCATTGACGAGATCCATCGCCTGAGTCCGGTGGTGGAAGAAATCCTCTATCCGGCCATGGAGGATTATCAGATTGATCTTGTCATTGGCGAGGGTCCGTCCGCCCGCGCCATTAAACTGGATATTCCGCCGTTTACTTTAGTCGGGGCCACCACCCGCGCCGGGCTGCTGACCTCGCCGCTGCGGGATCGGTTCGGCATTGTGCAACGGCTGGAGTTCTACAACATCGAGGACCTGACCGGCATCGTCCACCGCTCCGCCGCCATATTAAATGTGCGCATTCATGCCGAGGGCGCCATCGCCATTGCTTCCCGCTCCCGGGGCACACCGCGTATCGCCAACCGCCTGTTGCGCCGGGTGCGGGATTTTGCCGAAGTGAAAGGCGATGGCAACGTCAGCGCCCAGGTGGCATCTCGGGCCCTGGACATGCTGAACGTGGACAGCCACGGCTTTGATGTCATGGATCGGAAACTGCTGTTGGCCATCATGCAAAAATTTGATGGCGGGCCGGTGGGAATAGATAACCTGGCCGCCGCCATCGGCGAGGAGCGCGGCACCATAGAAGATGTCATTGAGCCGTTTCTGATCCAGCAAGGCTTCATGATGCGCACCCCGCGGGGCCGCATGGTGACGCGGGCGGCCTGGCTGCATTTCGGGCTGGAAGTACCGAAAAGTATCGCCGCGGTACAGGACCTGTTTGAATCCGGGAGCTGAAGCGGGAATGCAGGCAAGAACCACGGAATTTCGCTGGCCGGTACGGGTCTACTACGAGGACACGGACGCCGCCGGACTGGTGTATCACACCAATTATCTGAAATTCATGGAACGCGCCCGCACCGAATGGTTGCGGGATCTGGGACATTCCCAGGAAGTGCTGCGCAACCGGGAGGGTATTGTGCTGGTGGTGCGGCGCCTGAATATTCAATTTCTGCGCCCGGCGCGCATTGATCAGTTGCTGGATGTAGTGTCGCGCATAAAACATATCGGCGGCGCCAGCCTGGTGTTTGAACAATCCGTGTGCGATACCGGCGCGGAATTACTCTGCAGCGCGGAAGTGGAAATCGCCTGCATTGATGCCGTGACATTCAAGCCGCGGCGTTTGCCTGAATTCATCCGTGAGGAACTGGATCATGTCCACTGATATGTCATTTCTGCATCTCATTCTCGGCGCCAGCGCCGTGGTCAAGCTGGTCATGCTCATGCTGTTGTCGGCGTCGGTGGTGTCCTGGAGCATGATTTTCAGCAAGCGCTTGTACTTGAGCAAGGCGCGGCGCGAAGCAGATGAGTTTGAGGAACAATTCTGGGCGGTGGAGGATCTGAATGCCCTGTTCAACCGCATCACCACCAAGCGCTACGGCGCCAGCGGCATTGAGAAAATCTTCGAGGCCGGCTTCAAGGAATTCGCGCGCCTGCGCAAACAGACCAGCATCAGTTCCGAAGCAGTCATGGAAGGTGCCCAGCGCGCCATGCGCGTGGCGCTGAACCGGGAAGTGGAAAACCTGGAGATACATCTGTCATTTCTGGCCACGGTGGGTTCCACCAGCCCCTATGTGGGTCTGTTCGGCACCGTCTGGGGCATCATGAACAGCTTCCGCGCCCTGGGCAATGTGCAACAGGCAACCATCTCCATGGTAGCGCCGGGAATTGCCGAGGCCTTGATAGCCACCGCCATCGGTCTGTTTGCCGCCATTCCCGCGGTCATCGCCTTCAACCGGTTTTCCAATGACGTGGAACGGCTCTTGAATCGCTATGACATTTTCATGGAAGAATTCTCCGCCATCCTGCACCGCCATGCCCATGGGTAAAGTAATTCCGAATAAGCCCCCAGCGCGTCATTCCGGCGCAAGCTTGCCCCGTGCCACGACACGGGGCCGGAATCCAGGCGATGTTATGGCGTACTGGATGCCGGCGCAGGCCGGCATGACGATCTCGTCCGGGGGGCGACTTTTCATAGACACGCCAAACCAGCGGATTACCCGTTAAATGCGCGCGCGCCGCCGCAAAAAGGTCATGTCCGAGATCAATGTGGTGCCCTACATTGACGTGATGCTGGTGCTGCTGGTGATCTTCATGATCACGGCGCCGCTGCTGACCCAGGGCGTGAATGTGGAACTTCCCAAGGCCGCAGCCAAACCCTTGCCGGCGCCGGACAAGGAGCCTGTGGTCATCAGCATTGATAGCATCGGCAACTACTTTATTAATTACGGTGAGAGTCAGGACAAACCGGTGCCACTGGCGACACTGGTGAATCGCGTCGCCGCCCTGCGCAAATACCATCCCCAGATCCCCATCTACGTGAAAGGAGATCGCAAGGTGGATTACGGGCAGGTGGTGGAGCTGATGGCGTTGCTGCAAGGCTCCGGCATCGAGGGCGTCGGACTGGTCACGACGCCTCCTGGAACCTGAGCCGAATTAGCTAACGCCCATGACGTTGCGCGCCTTGATTGTGTCAATCATTCTGCATGTGGTGCTGCTCGGGCTGCTGGTGTTCAGTTTTGATTTCAGCAAGAAAGAACTGGTCATTCAGCCCCAGGATGTCATGCAGGCAGTGAGCGTGGACAGCGCACAGGTCGAGAAAGAGATCAGTGCGCTGAAGCAGCGGGATAAAGAAAAGGAATTGGCCGAGAAGAAGCTGGAGCAAAAACTAGAAGAGCTAGAGGCCAAGGCGCGCGCGGCAGACCAAAAGCGCACGCAAAGAGAGAAAGAATTGGCGGAATTGGAGCAGAAGACGGAAGCCGAGAAAAAAGAGGCAGAGGCAGCACAGGAAAAACTCGCGGAGATAAACCAGAAGAAAGAAGAATTGGAAAATAAGAAACAGCAGGAAGAGAAGGAGCTTAAAACCAAGGAAGCCGCTGATGCGGCAAAAAAGAAGTCTGCCGAAGAGGAAAAAAACAAGAAGGCGGCCCAGGCGGCGGCGGATGCCAAAATTATTTCAGCACTCGATGCGCCAATCCGGTCGGCGATCACCAGAAACTTCAATCTCGTAGGGCTGCCACCGGGTTTATCCTGCACGCTCTTTATCCGCATGGTTCCAGGTGGTGAAGTCGTCGGGGTGCAAGTTGAAAAATCCAGTGGTAACCCGGTTTTTGATCAGCGCGCCAAGGATGCCGTTTACCAGGCGTCGCCATTGCCTGTTCCCACTGAGCAACGAATCTTTGAGAAAATGCGGGATCTTCGACTCGAATTTGAACCCTAACGCAGGAATAAAATAATCCAATGAACCGAACAATCATGAAATCACTTTTTTTGCTTGGGATGTTCTGCTGCTCTTTTGCCGCCCATGCAGTGTTGGAAATAAAAATCACCGAGGGAGTTGAAAAACCCCTGCCCGTCGCCATTGTGCCCTTTGGCTGGGTCGGCCCGGCTGAGGGTCAGCCCGCCTTTATGGAGACTACCATCAGCAATGACCTCGCGCGCAGCGGTCGCTTTGCGTCCATGGACTCCAAGGACATGCCTCAAACTCCCACGGAGTTTGCCGCGGTGAATTTCAAGGACTGGAAAATGCTCGGTATGCAGAACATGGTCATCGGCACCCTGCGTGAAACCGGTCCGGATACCTACGAAGTGGAGTTTCGCCTGCTCAATACTTTCAGCGGTTCGCAACTGGCGGGCTTTCGTGTCCCGGCCACGCGTAAACAGTTGCGCCGCACTGCCCATCGCATCGCCGACATTGTGTTCGAGAAATTAACCGGGGTGCGCGGCGCCTTCGATACGCGCATTGCCTATGTGACGGTAAAAAAATCCGGCAAGGAAAAGCGCTACAACCTGCAGGTGGCGGATGCGGACGGCTTCAATCCCCAGATACTGTTGGAATCCAATGAGCCGCTGATGTCTCCAGCCTGGGCGCCGGATGGCAAACGTCTGGCCTATGTGTCCTTTGAGGGCCGCACTTCTTCCATATATGTGCAGGACATCATCACCGGCCAGCGCCAGAAGGTGGCCGCCAACCCCGGCATCAACAGCGCACCGGCATTTTCCCCGGACGGCAATCGCCTGGCATTGACCCTTTCCATGGGCGGCGACCCCGAGATTTTTGTAATGAACCTGGAAACCCGCGGGCTGTATCAGGTGACTCATGATCGCTCCATTGATACGGAACCGTCCTGGTCGCCGGATGGATCACGCATTGCCTTCACCTCCGACCGCGGCGGCGGTCCCCAGGTATATGAAGTCAGCGCCCAGGGCGGCCCGGCCAAGCGCCTGTCCTTTGAAGGCTCGTATAACGCACGGCCGCGCTTTGCCCCCGATGGGCGTTCCCTGGCCGTGGTCCATGGCCAGGATCGGCGCTATCAAATCGGCGTATTCACGCCGGGACAGGCTGGCGTGAACATCTTGAGCAAGTCACGACTGGATGAATCCCCCAGCTTCGCGCCCAATGGCAGCATGATTATTTACACCACCGTGGGCGTCCATGGCTCGGAACTGGCGGCGGTGTCCACCGACGGGCGCGTGCATCAGCGACTGGCTTTACAGGAAGGGGAAGTACAAGAGCCGGCATGGGGGCCATTCCTTACGGCGCAATGATTCATTTATATGGTCGCCGTGTATGTGCGATCATAGTCAGCGTTGATTTCAACCAATTCATTAGAGAGGAGAAAGCATCATGAAACATTTCCTGATACTGGCCGTGTGCCTGGCGGTCGGTTTATCGGCCTGTGCTTCCAAGCCCAAGAAAGCCGATACGACCAAGGTCGAGGATCGGTCTGGCGCGGGTAATACCGGCACCCAGACCCACGGCACCGGCACGGACACCGTCGGTGACATGGGCGATCTGAATAATCCCGCCAGCCCGCTGGCCGTGCGCACCATCTACTTTGATTACGACAGCAGCGACATCCTGCCCGAATATCAGAAGGCCGTGGAGGCCCATGCCGCCTATCTCGCCTCCCATCCCGAGCGCACCATGGCGCTGGAAGGCCACGCCGACGAGCGTGGTTCCCGTGAGTACAACCTGGCCCTGGGTGAACGGCGTTCCCAGTCCGTGAAGCGACAGATGGTGTTACTCGGCGCCGGCGCAAATCAGATCCGCACTACCAGCTATGGCGAAGAGCGCCCGGTGGTGGAAGGTCATGATGACAGTTCCTGGAGCCAGAACCGGCGTGTGGAAATCGTTTACTAAGCTACACCCGCGGCTGGTGCCGCTGGCGTTGTACCTGAGTCTGGGGCTGATGGCTACGGCCCAGGCGGCTGCGCCGGTGGCGGAAAAAGACTCCTCCGGCATGGCTGGGCGTCTGGATCGCATCGAGCGCCAGTTGCAAAGCCAGGGCCTGCTGGACCTGGCGCGGCAGATCCAGACGCTGCAACAGGAAGTCAACAAGTTGCGCGGCGAAATAGAAGTGCAGAGCCACACCATTGAGCAGATGAAGGAGCGTGAGCGCGCCCTGCATGCGGATATGGATAAGCGCTTGCAAACCCTGGAGTCCGGCGCAGAGATACCCGCCGCGGCTAATGCGGAGGGAGAGGCAGAGGCCACTACGAAAAGCTCTGAACCGCCGCTGGAAAATCTGTCCGGTGTAAACGCGGATGAAGAAGCGCCCGCCGGCAATGCCGCGGAAAGCTCACTAAAGCTGGAAACAGTGGGATCAGCGGCGGGTGCAGCAACGGCAAGTGTCGCCTCGGCGGGTACTGTGGCTGAAAACGCGGTGGAGGCTGCCTCTGGTTTGACCGCGGAGCCTGCCGCCGGAACAGTTGCAACCGCAGCGGGGGCGGCAACCCCCGACATGGCGTCAGATACTGTGGCGGCGGCAACGGACGGCGCCAGCGATCAGGCTGATTATGATCGCGCCTTCTGGTTACTGAAGCGGGCGCAACATGCGGAAGCCATCAAGGCCTTTCGTGACTATCGCGCAAACTGGCCAAAGGGTAAATTTTCCGATAACGCGCAATATTGGCTGGGCGAGGGCTATCACGCTACGCAAAAATATGAACAAGCGCTGATTGAATATGAGCGGTTACTGGCGGAATTTCCCAAGAGCCAAAAAGTTACCCACGCCATGTTGAAAAGTGGCTACTGCCTGCAGGAGATCGGTCGCACTGATGAGGCCCGCGCCCGTCTGAGCGACCTGGTGCGGCGCTACCCCGGTACCACGGCGGCGCGACTGGCGGAGGAACGTCTGCGGACATTGGCGGCGGTCACGCCCAAGTCGTGATCCCGTGAAAACCGCGGCAATTTCGCCGACCGGACCCAGCGCGGGTGCGGCGCCGGTTTTCACCCTGCGCATCAACGAAATATTCCTTTCCATTCAGGGCGAAACCTCCCGTGTGGGCCTGCCCACGATCTTTATTCGCCTCACCGGCTGCCCGCTGCGCTGTCACTATTGCGACACCGCTTATGCCTTCCACGAAGGCCGCGCCATGACCGGCGCGGAAATCATGACAGCACTGGCCGGCTGGAATACGCGCTATGTGACCGTTACCGGTGGTGAACCCCTGGCGCAAAAATCCTGCCTGACTTTGTTACAACATCTGTGTGACCAGGGATACGACGTATCCCTGGAGACCAGCGGCGCCATTGATGTGTCCGGTGTAGATGCGCGGGTATGCCGGATTCTGGATATCAAAACCCCGGGCTCCGGCGAGGTAGCCCGCAATTTGCTATCCAATTTGCCGCTCATGACGGCGCGGGATCAGATTAAATTCGTGATCTGCGATCAGACTGATTACCGCTGGGCACGGGAGTTTGTGGCCGAGCATAAACTCGCCGCCCATTGCGAAGTGTTGTTCTCCCCCAGTCACGGCCAATTGCCTCCCGGCGATCTGGCGGACTGGATGCTGGCCGATCAAGTACCGGCGCGCCTGCAAGTACAACTGCACAAATATTTGTGGGGCGATGTGCGTGGGCGTTAACAAACCGGCGGTGATCCTGCTGTCCGGAGGACTGGATTCCGCCACCGTGCTGGCGGTGGCGCGGCGCGATGGCTTCGCCTGCCATGCCCTGAGTTTTAATTACGGCCAGCGTCACGGCATGGAGTTACAGGCGGCGGCAAAAGTGGCCGAGGCGGGCGGCGCCCGGGGCCATAGGGTGATTGATTTGGATCTGGGCGCCATCGGCGGCTCGGCATTGACCGATGCCCAGATCCCGATCCCGGAAAATTCCACTGCCAGTGGTATTCCGGTTACCTATGTGCCGGCGCGCAATACCATCCTGCTGGCTGTGGCGCTGGGTTACGCGGAGGTATTAAACGCCAGCGATATTTTCATTGGCGTGAATGCCGTGGACTATTCCGGTTATCCAGACTGCCGGCCGAAATTTGTTGCCGCTTTCGAGCAACTGGCAAATCTGGCCACCCGCGCCGGTATTGAAGGCCGGCCCATCCATATCCAGGCGCCACTTATGCGTCTGTCCAAATCCGGCATCATTCGTTTGGGCATGGAGTTGGGCGTAGATTATTCCCTGACCCTGTCTTGCTATCAGCCGGATAGCGAAGGAAAGGCTTGTGGGGTATGCGACTCGTGCCGGTTCCGGCGCGAAGGATTTATCGGCGCGGGAATCCCTGACCCGACGGAATACCGCGCTTAACCCTGGGGGGTATCCGCGGCGGTTTCCATGTCACGGGTGAGATGCAGGTAGCTGTTATAGCGGCTGCGAATATCACGCACATACACCACCGCCTGTCCGCAGTGGCAGACGCGAATTTCTTCTCCACCATCGTGCGCCGGTGTTGGTTTGGCGAACGACATCATGGCCAGTTCCACGTTGTCGAACCAGCGATCCGGGTCCAGATTCATGGCGACAGCCTTGGCGCGGGCCTTTTGCACACGTCCATACCCGGCGTTGTAGGCCGCCAGGGTGAACCAGGTGCGATCCTCCAGATTCAGGTCCTCTTCGAACTGGCTGCGCAGGAAATTCATGTATTTCACACCGGCACGAATGTTGTGGTGAGGATCTTCCAGATTCTCCGCGCCGATCTCGGCGGCGGTGCTGGGCATCATCTGCATCAACCCGCTGGCCCCGGCCACGGACTCCGCGGTCGGGTCAAAATGACTTTCCTGGAACATCTGCGCCAGGATCAGACGCCAGTCAAAATCATAATGGTCGGCGTATTTCTGCACGATATCGTCATAGGGGGAAATTTCCTCTGACTTCGCCAACTGCGTTGCTTCAGCCTGTGGCGCCGGTCGCTCCACATAACGCGAGTACAGCGCCTTATAGAAGCCCGACTGGTAGGTTTCTTCCAGAAATTCATCCAGGGCGGACAGCAGTTGCCGGTCCGTGCCGCGCACCAGCCAGGCCATGGGCGACGGCTCGGTCAGGGCAAATTGCGCGCGCAGTTCCAACTGCCGGGAAAACTCGGCGCGCACCAGATTGCTGTTGATAATGGCTAGATCGCTTTGGCCGCGCGCCACCCGCAGCAATACCTGTTCCGTGGGCAAGGGTTCCGATATCTGTTCCAGGACCACCGGCAAGCCCGCGCGTTGCAGAGCCTGTACTTTTCCCAGATACGGACTTTCAGCGGGCAAGAGCACCTGGCGCCCGGCCAGATCCGCCACATCCACCAGCGGCCTGTCATCCGCCCGTGTGATGATCACCGGGGCGACAAAGCCATAGGAGCGTGTAGCGGCCAGCTCAGCACCGGCTACCTCCGCCGGTAGCGATGCCGCAATCACATCGCCACGACCGGCCAGGAGCAGGCGACGCATCTCCTCCACGCTATCCGCGGTCACCACATCCACGCGCATGCTGTTCCGCTCGGCGAAGCGCTGTACCAGCTCGTATTCAAAGCCCTTCAGGCGACCGCGGGACATGTAGTAATTCACCGGTCCCGGTGTCGTAATCAGACGCAGCACCCGCCGTTCACGTAATTGGGCCAGGTCTTCCCGGTAGCTCCGCGCCGTCTCCAATTCCAGATGGCGGCGATTCAGGAAACTGTTCAAGGAAACCAGCAGTTCCGTGGCGCCGGCTCGAACCGCCCAGGAACGGGGCTCACCAGCGGTAAGGTCCAGGGCTACTTGCAGATCCAGACGTTTCGACAGATAGGGTTCAAGTTGGGCACTATCGGCAACCAACAGGTCATAGCGCCCCGAGGAGATCCCGGTCAGCATGGCCTCAATGGACTCGGACTCCGGGATGGTGATTAGATCCATTGTCGGGTTGGCGGCGGCCAATCGGGACAAGTGATGCCACAACAGCGACGACGCCTTGGTGGCCACCTGCCGCGTCAACAAATCGGATTCGTTGCGAATTCGGCCTGCGCCTACACGCCCCACCACCTGCATACCGGATACACCCCAGGGCAAGGTGAGACGAATGCCTTCACGCACGACCACGTCACGGGCGCCAGCCACCAAATCGGCCTGCCCCTGTACCAGCGCAGTAAATAATTGCGGCATGTCCGCGCCAATGAACTCGATCCGAAGCCCCTGGCTCTGGGCAAATTCAGCCAGCAGTCCGCGTTCCGCCTCACCAAGAATCGCGCCCCGTGTTCCAAGCCGGCTGATGACCCGAAGCTCACCCAGGGTCTGGAGATCAGACAGATCCCGGGGAACACCGCGTTCACCAGAGACATTCCCGGAATAGATGGCTGGACTTGGATCTTGGGCTAGTGGCGGACCCAGGGAACGGAAGCCCAGGGTTACCACCAGTATCATCAGGGCGAGTCCGCCCAAATAACTCCAGGCTCTTTGCACTGGTACCCCCAGTTTTGCGAGCCACTGGCGTGGCATGGCGAACAATGAAGGAATGAATATACGCAGAATTGTCATAGGAATCTATATATTGTGGTCTAATTCTT
Source organism: Gammaproteobacteria bacterium (assembly GCA_043767195.1). Lineage (GTDB taxonomy): Bacteria > Pseudomonadota > Gammaproteobacteria > Eutrophobiales > Eutrophobiaceae > 2-02-FULL-61-13. The sequence goes on from JAYUHG010000268.1 coordinate 13,130, forward strand.
ACAGACCACTATATGTAGTGATAGTGATGTGGGTATGGGTAGACTCTATCAGGACTAATGGTGCATCGCAACATTTTTCCTGCTGCTGGGGCACAAAACAAATATAATCAATGACTTAAAAACCTTAACCCCCTGATTAGGGTGTCAGATTTTGGACTTCAGCGCCTGATCCAGGTGGTTGAGTCGTTCCACAGTACCGATGTCGAACCATCTTCCAGTGAACAGCTCCCCAGTCACTGTTCCCTGACCGATGGCCTCGCGCAGCAATGGCGCCAGGGGCGCCCGCCCCGGTTTCAGGTGTTGAAAAAGTCGTGGCTGGAAAACCGCGATGCCGCTGTAGGTCCACTGTGGAAGACCGACCACCTGTGATCCCACCAGGCCAAAATCCCCTTGGGGATGATGATCCGGGTTGGGCACCAGCACCAAATGGGCGGCCACCGGGGTTCGCTGATGCAGGCAGGCAAGATCGAAATCCGTCCAGACATCGGCATTCACGACCAGAAACGGATCCTGTCCAATCAGAGGCAGGGCCTGCCGGATGCCGCCGGCTGTTTCCAGGGGAGCCTCCCCTTCCGCTGAATACTGAATGTTCAGCCCAAAAACCTGCCCGGATCCGAACCTGGCCTCGATCTGCGCTCCGAAGCGACTGTGATTGATCACCACATCCCGGAAACCGCTCCGCGCCAATGCCTCCAGGTGATATTGCAGCAGCGGTTTGCCACCCGCCCTTAGCAGGGGTTTGGGCATGGTATCGGTCAGTGTCCCCATGCGGGTGCCCAGTCCGGCGGCCAGGATCATTGCGCGCATATCTAATACCTCGTAAATCAGGGCATTCTAGGATTCTGACGGGCAGAGCAACACCCCCAACTGTGTTCCCGCATTGCGAAGGGGGGGGTTATTGGTTCAAATAGGACCGCACATCGCCACTCCACCCATGACACGACCGCCGTTGGAGGATTAGAACACTTTCCCAACCATGAACGATTCGCTGCGACTGATTGAATTGGGACGCGCCGTCATTGAAACGGAAATGGCAGCCATGGCGCAGCTTGGATCGCGCATTGATGAAACCTTTGCCGAAGCCTGCCGGGCTATTCTGGCCTGCCGTGGTCGCACCGTGGTCATTGGCATGGGCAAGTCGGGGCATATCGGCGGCAAGATCGCCGCAACCCTGGCCAGTACCGGTACGCCGGCATTTTTTGTCCACCCGGGGGAAGCCAACCACGGCGACATGGGCATGATTACCGCCGGTGACGTGGTGCTGGCACTGTCCAATTCCGGCGAAACTGAGGAAATCGTCTCGCTATTGCCGATCATCAAGCGTCTCGGTATTCCGCTGATTGCGCTTACTGGAAACAGCAAATCTACTTTGGCACGCGCCGCCACGGTCAATATTGATGTCAGCGTGGAACGAGAGGCCTGTCCGTTGGGTTTGGCGCCCACTGCCAGCACCACGGCGGCGCTGGCCATGGGTGATGCCATCGCCATAGCCTTGCTGGAGGCGCGCGGTTTTCGCAAAGAAGATTTTGCCCTCTCTCATCCGGGTGGATCCCTGGGACGCCGGTTATTGCTGCGGGTTGCCGACGTCATGCACACCGGAGAAGAGATGCCGCGGGTCACCGCTGACACATTACTGGCGGCGGCGCTGGTGGAGATGACGCAAAAAGGCCTGGGCACCACGGCGATTGTGGATGGGGATAATCATGTGCTGGGCATATTTACCGATGGTGATGTGCGCCGCGCCCTGGATGCGGGCATAGATGTAAGTACCACCACCGTGGCATCGGCCATGACCCGGGGCGGCAAGACCATAGGCCCGGACGCTCTGGCCGCAGAAGCAGTGCAAATGATGGACAAGTACAAGATCAATGCACTGCTGGTGACGGATGCGGATCAGCGCCTGCTGGGCGTATTGAACATGCACGATTTGCTGCGCGCCCGGGTGGTGTGACATGAATGCCGAGGTCCTGCGGCGCGCCGCCGTGGTTCGCCTGGCGCTATTTGACGTGGACGGCGTACTCACGGACGGCGGTTTGGTACTGGGATCCGATGCAGCCGAGTTCAAGACCTTCCATGTACATGACGGGCTGGGGCTGGTCATGTTGTTGCAGGCTGGCATGGAGGTGGGTGTGATTTCAGCGCGTCCCTCCACCGTGGTCACGGAGCGCATGCAGGCCCTGGGCGTCAAACATGTAGCATTAGGCGTGGACAACAAGGCCGCGGAATTCAAACGCATACTCGGACAACTGCATCTGACGGCGGATCAAGCTGCGTTCGTGGGCGATGATCTGGTTGATCTGGCGCCCATGGCCCTCGCCGGCCTGAGTGTCGCCGTCGCCGATGCGCAGCCTTTGGTCCGGGCACGGGCCCATTGGGTAACGGACCGCAACGGTGGTCGCGGCGCGGTACGCGAAGTATGTGAATTGTTGTTGCGGGCGCAGGGGCGCCTGGACTCCGCGTACAAAAATTATCTGGCACCATGATGAATAGGCTGGACACAAATCGGAACCGCCGGCGTATGCATGGCTCTAAACATCGGAATCGGGCGCATTGTTTCAGTGCCCGGCGGCAAGCATGAATCAGCGGGCACTCTGGTTACTCGGATTGTTCGTGGCGGCAGGGTTAACCACCTGGTGGTTGCGTTACCTGGCAGGGGAAGCGGGCGGCAAGGACGCGGGCGTCTATCATGACCCCGATTACTACATGGAAGACTTCTCCACTCTGACCATGGAAGAAGATGGACGTCCGAAAAGCCGGTTGCGCGCGGTATACATGGCGCATTTTCCCGACAACGACACCACGGAGTTGCTGCAACCGAGTATGGAGGTGTACCGAATCGGGCGCCCGCCGATGTTTATCAGCGCCGAGCGCGGTTGGATTACGGACGATAACAATGTGGTGGTGCTGCGCGGCGCGGTGCGTATGTGGGAGGATGATGCGGCGGGCAAGCGCGTGTTGCAGGTGGACACCAGTGAAGCAAAAGTTCTGCTGGACAGCGAGTATGCGGAAACCGATCAGCCGGCGGTGATCGTGTCCAAATCAAGCACGATTTCCGGCATTGGCATGCGCGCCTATTTCAAGGAAAGCAGGCTGGAGGTAGTGAAACATGAACGGACCATCATCGAGGCGGGCCCCAATGGCTGACAGACTGCTGCCCGGCTGTGCATTATGGTTGCTTCTGGCACTGCCCGTGTTCGCCTTGTCCACGGACAAGGACCAACCCATTGAGGTGGAGGCGGATACTGCCGAGCTGGATGATGTGAAGAACGTCAGCATCTATCGTGGCAACGTCGTCGTCACCCAGGGCAGCATCCGCATGACCGGTGATGTGATGACGGTATATCAGACCGACAGCGACGACCTGGATCACCTGATTATGGTAGGCAAGCCCGCCACCTACAAACAACTCCCCGATGACAGTCAGATCTACGATGAGGCCGAGGCGTTGCGCATGGAATATCACGAGATCAAAAACAAAATCATTCTGATCAACCGGGCGCTGGTGAAGCAGGAAGGCCTGCGTTTCAGCGGCGATCGTATTGATTACGACACGGAGTTAAGCAAGGTCAAGGCCTGGAGCAAACCGCCTGGGGATGCGACCGGCACTGACACACTCAGCGAGGCCCCACGCGAACGCGTCAAGATCATCATCAAGAAAAAAGACAAGGACGCGGATGAAGGCAAAGCGAAGCCGGCGAAGAAAAAGCAACCACCGGTGGAATGTGTGCCGGGCGCGGATAATGTTGAGACTTGTGACCCAGATATGATGAAAGAAGCTGAAACCGCGGCCCCGGACACCAACGCGGCGACGACGCCATGAGCGTACTTTCCGTTCAGCATATTTCCAAGAGCTTTCGCGCGCGTCAGGTGGTGCGCGACGTCAGCCTGACCGTGAAAGATGGGGAAATCGTCGGCTTGCTCGGCCCCAATGGCGCCGGCAAGACCACCAGCTTCCATATGATCGTCGGCTTGCTGAACTCTGACGCCGGCACCATTCAATTGAACAACACCGACATCAGCGCGCTACCCATGGATCGGCGCGCGCGCATGGGTCTGGGCTATTTGCCGCAGGAATCATCCATTTTCCGCCGGCTGACGGTGGCGGAAAACATCATGGCCATCCTGGAGACGCGACCGAATCTGAACGAAGATGAAGCGCGGCGGCGACTGGAGCATCTGCTGGAAGAATTCAGCGTCGTCCATTTACGAGACAGTCTGGGCATGAGTCTGTCCGGCGGCGAACGGCGACGGGTGGAGATCGCCCGGGCCCTGGCCACGGATCCGCGCTTTCTGCTGCTGGATGAACCCTTCGCCGGCATTGACCCCATATCCGTGGGTGATATTCAACGCATGACCCGCTATCTGGCCGGGCGTGGCCTTGGGGTCTTGATCACCGACCATAATGTGCGCGAAACCCTCGGCACCTGTGATCGGGCCTATATCGTCAACGATGGTCACATCATCGCCGAGGGGACACCGGACGAGATCCTGCGAAACACCAAGGTGCGAGAGGTGTATCTGGGCGAACAATTCCGTCTTTAGCCGTTTTTCGCCCCATATCGGCGTGTCTGTGAGGCTTTACACTCCGATCAAAAAAACCCGTTTTGTGACGCTAGATCAAGCGCAATTGCGCCCCTCCTCCCCCTCCCGTTGCTGCTAAAATCACGGCCATGAAGGCATCCCTGCAACTCCGGCTCAGTCAGAGCCTGACCATGACCCCGCAACTGCAACAGGCCATCCGCCTGTTACAGTTGTCGAGCATTGAGCTGCAGGCAGAAGTCCAGGAAGCTCTGGAATCCAACATCATGCTGGAACTGGATGAACCGGAGGCCGAGGCCGCGCCGGAAATACCAACACTGGAATCCCCGGCAAAGATTGCAGATTCAGATTTCCCCGCAACAACCACCGACGCCGGGGATGATGCCCCCGACGACTTGCCGGTGGACACCAACTGGGATGATGCCTACCAGAGCGGTACGGCGAACCAGCGCGGCAGCGGCGACGCTGACTATCCCGGTTTTGAGAACCAGGCCGCCCAAGAAACCACCTTGCGGGAGCATTTGCTCTGGCAACTGAACCTGACCCCCACCAGTGAGACGGATCGGATCATCGCCACGGCGATCATTGACGCCCTGGATGAGGACGGCTTTCTTACCAGCACACTCGAAGAGATCCGCCAGACGCTGCCACCGCAACTGGAAGTTGAGCTGGACGAGGTCCAGGCCATGCTGCATCTGGTACAGACCATGGAACCCGCCGGAATCGGGGCGCGTGATTTGCGCGAGTCCCTGCTGCTGCAATTGGGGCAAAAGGACGTGGAGACACCGTGGTACGAAGCTGCAATACGGCTGGTGGATAGCCACCTGGATCTGCTCGCGGCGCGTGAATACGCGCAACTGATACGGCGTCTGAAGTTGGGGCGTGATGAACTACAGCAGGTAGTGGCACTGATCCAATCACTGAATCCGCGCCCCGGTGGTCAGGTGCAGGACCTGCCAACGCAATATGTAGTGCCGGATGTCTACGTGCGACGGGATCGTAATACTTGGCGCGTGGAATTAAACACGGACATTCTGCCGCGACTGCGGATCAATTCGGGTTATCTGGGCATGGTGCGCCGTGCGGACAACAGCACTGACAACTCTTCATTGAAGAATCATCTGCAGGAGGCGCGCTGGCTGATCAAAAGCCTGCAAAGCCGCAGTGAAACTCTGCTCAAGGTCGCCACCTGCATCGTTGAGCGTCAGCGGGCCTTTCTGGAGCAGGGGGAGGAAGCCATGCGACCGCTGGTTTTGCACGATGTGGCGGAAGCGCTGGATATGCACGAGTCCACGATTTCCCGCGTGACAACGCGCAAATACATGCATACGCCACGCGGCATTTTTGAATTGAAATTCTTTTTCTCCAGTCATGTGAGTACCGATGTAGGCGGGGAGTGTTCCTCCACCGCCATTCGCGCCTTCATCCGCAAACTAATCGGCGCTGAACAAAGCGAACACCCGTTGAGCGACAGTCGCATCGCTACGCTGCTGAAAGAACAGGGCATATTAGTCGCGCGCCGCACGGTGGCGAAATACCGGGAGGCAATGGCAATACCGCCATCTCATGAGCGCAAGCGACTCATGTAGTAAAACCGATAACGAGAACGTGACGGTCAACATAAACCAACCACCAGGGAGTCAACCATGCAGATCAGCGTGACAGGGAAGAATATAGACATTACCGCCGCCATTCGCGCCTATGTGGAAGAGAAATTCGCGCGTCTTGAGCGCCACTTTGAACACATGACCAATGTACATGTGATTCTGCGCGTAGAGCGGCAACGCCACTACGCCGAGGCTTCGGTGCATGTTAATCGCGCCGACTTGTTCGCCGAGCATGAGCATAGCGACATGTATGCGGCCATTGACACTCTCGTGGACAAACTCGATCGTCAGGTGAAGAAACACAAAGAGCGCATACAGGACCATCATCGCGGCGACTCGCCCAAGAAGGACCATGAGTCGGACTGATACATCAGTATCAATGCGCGCCCCGTTGACCTGATTGTGTGGATGCAGTAGCCATGCGCTCCGCAATCTCAGGCCGACGATTCATTGTCATCACCGGACTCTCCGGTGCCGGCAAAACCGTGGCACTGAATGCCCTGGAGGACCTCGAGTTTTATTGCATAGATAATCTGCCCGCCGGGATGCTGGAGCAGTTCTTCCAGCGTGTCGGCAGCGGCATAGATGGCTTGCCGGACACCGTGGCGGTGGGAATTGATGCGCGCAACCCGGAGCCGGCCCTGGCAGGGGTCCCCGAGCAACTGGAACATTTGCGCTCCGGCGGGATTCCCGCCGAGATCGTATTTCTGGATGCCGGCGACGAGGTTCTGGTGCGTCGTTTCAGCGAGACGCGGCGGCGGCATCCGCTGTCTTCCGATCAAACCATGCTGCCGGACGCCATTCGCAAGGAACGCCGGTTGCTGGGACCACTGTCTGAGATCGCAGACCTGCGCATAGACACCAGCCTGTGTACCGTGCATCAACTGCGCAAACTGGTTCATGACCGTGTAGCGTTACGACCGGCTTCGGTGCTGTCATTGCAATTTATCTCCTTTGGCTACAAGTTCGGCATACCGCTGGACGCGGATTTCGTATTCGATGTGCGTTGTCTGCCCAATCCCCATTGGCAGCCTGAGTTACGCAATCTGACCGGCAAGGATGCGCCGGTGGCGGAATTTCTGAAGCGCCAGCCTGAAGTGGAATCCATGCTGCAAGATCAGCGTCAGTTCCTGGATCGCTGGATCCCGCGCTTTGAGGCCGAACAACGCAGTTATCTCAGCGTCGCCCTGGGTTGCACCGGGGGGCAGCATCGGTCCGTGTACATGGCTCAGTGGCTGGCCGGGCATGTGCAAGCCAATAACCGGCATGTGCTGGTACGGCACCGGGATCTGGAATGAGTGTCGGGATCGCCCTGGTGGCCCATGCCGGCATCGGCCCGGCGCTGGCGGGCACTGCCCAGTTTATTCTCGGGGAATTATCTTTGCCCCTACGCGTGGTGGTCGTCACCCGCGACAGCCGCGCCGATGAGGTGCTGGAGAAACTGCAGGCAGTGGTAACTGAACTGGATCAGGGCGATGGTGTGCTGATACTGACTGATATGTACGGCGCCACGCCGACGAATATCGCCGCTCAAATCGAATACGCCGGATCAGTATGCATTATCACCGGCGTCAACCTGCCCATGTTGCTGCATGTGCTTAACTACCCTGAGCGCAATTTGGAATCGCTGGCGAACACAGCGCTGGAAGGCGGCCGTCAGGGAGTGCAGGCTGTGAAGAAATAATAAAATGCCAACCCGCCCACTGACATTGATCAATAAGCTCGGTCTCCATGCCCGCGCCGCCGCCGGTTTTGTTAAAACAACCGCCGCCTTTGGCTGCG
>JAYUHG010000269.1:0-3811 GCA_043767195.1 Gammaproteobacteria bacterium
CGCGGATAGTCGGAAATTGTCTCAAAAATCTTTGGTGCGCCCAATTGTTCCAGGGATAAAATCTTTGAAGGAATGGTCCGAAATACCGCGAACGAACCCCGGTTCTGGTTCGCCGCATTGACGCGGAAGCGGGCCAGATTCGGGACCTCGAAAGAGAAATCGCACTCCAGAAACTCCTCATAATCCTTACGCTGTTTGTCGTTCATGATGTCGTACACCAGGTCATGAACATCCTTGTGGTCCATGGGCGGGACGTTGATTTTGCGCACGTCTCCATCCACACGGATCATGGGCGGCAGGCCCGCGGACAGATGCAAGTCGGATGCCTTGTTCTTCACGCTGAAGGCAAGTAGTTCACCTATATCCATGTATCCCTCCGCTGGTGTTCAATGTGTGATCGAAAACCGGAACGACTCCGTGCCGGACACTTACTGTAACGGGATCGGCCCGGTTATATTAGAGTTTCCGTGCCAACCCCTGGCTATTTGAAAAATCGCCGGGAACCGTACCCGCCGAGGCAGTATAACCTACGGATTTTCCATGCAGAACATTGCCCAAAACCTCGCGCGGATGCGGACTGAGCTTCAGGCCATGGCCGCCCGCCATGGCCGCCCCCCGGGGTCCGTCGCCGTGCTGGCCGTGACCAAATCGCAAACGCCTGAGGCCATTCGCGCCGCGGCGGCCTGTGGCCAACTGGACTTCGGCGAAAACTACCTCCAGGAAGCCCTGGTGAAACAACAACAACTTGCCGATTTAGCGCTGATCTGGCACTTCATCGGACCCCTGCAGTCAAATAAAACCCGGCTCGTGGCCCAGCACTTTGACTGGGTCCACAGCGTGGATCGGGAAAAGGTTGCGCGCCGCCTGGCGCAGGCAGGTGCAATCCGCTCCACCCCTTTGAATGTGTGCCTGCAGGTCAATATCAGTGGCGAGGCCACCAAGGCCGGGGCGGCACCCGAAGCCGTGCTGGAACTGGTCAGATGCGTCGCTGCATTGCCGGCACTGCGCCTGCGTGGCCTGATGGCGCTACCCGAGCCGACGCTGGATTTCCAGGCCCAGCGCGCCGGTTTCCGGCGTTTGCGGGCATTGTTCACGGACCTGATCGGCGCCGGTTTCGCGCTGGATACTCTATCCATGGGCACGACGTCGGATGCGGAGGCCGCCATTGCCGAAGGAGCCACCATGGTGCGCATCGGCGCCGGGATTTTCGGGTCACGCGCGTAGTCACGGCAACTTGTTAAACTGCGGCACGAACATTTCATCCAGAGGATCCCCGTGGCACTGCAAAGCATCACGTTAATCGGCGGCGGCAACATGGGTCGCAGTCTGGCAGGCGGTTTGATCCGCGCGGGCTGGCCCGTGGCGCAAGTGCAAATCGTTGACTCCGATGCCGACCAGCGCGAAAAAATAAAACGCGACCTTGGCATTGCCGCAACCGCCGATGGCCCAGGGGCCGTAGCGGTAGCCGATGCGGTGGTGTTGGCGGTAAAACCTCAGTGCATGGCTGACACCATCCGGGCGCTGGCCGAAGCCCTGCGCGTACGACGGCCCCTGATCATCAGCGTAGCCGCCGGGATCCCACTGCAAAGCATTCACAACTGGATCGGCGCAAGGTTACCGCTGGTGCGCGCCATGCCCAATACACCGGCCTTGATCGGGGCCGGTGCGACAGGAATGTGTTGCGGCGCTGACGTGACTCCCGGGCAGAAACAATTGGCCGAGCGCATATTGGGCGCCGTGGGCGTAGTGCAATGGGTGGAGAAAGAAGATCTGATTGATGTGGTCACGGCCCTGTCCGGCAGCGGGCCGGCCTATTTCTTCCTGCTGATGGAGGAGTTGATACACGCCGGTGTGGAAATGGGACTGACGCAGGCGCAAGCACGGACGCTGATCGTGCAAACCGCCCTGGGCACGGCGCAAATGGCCAGCACCGGCGGCCATGACCCGGCGGAATTGCGGCGCCAGGTCACTTCACCCGGCGGCACCACCGAGCAGGCGCTGCGGGTGCTGGAGGAAAGCGGGCTTGGGGAAATTGTGCAACGCGCCGTACGGGCCGCCCGGCAGCGGTCCGGAGAGCTGGCTGACAAGTTTGGTACGTCATAATGGAATTTTTGCGCGAAGCGCTGATCTATCTGATCAATACCCTGTTTGGCCTCTACTTGTTTGCCGTGTTGCTGCGTTTTCTGCTGCAATGGGTGCGGGCGGATTTCAATAATCCCGTGTCGCAGTTTGTTGTGGCGGTGACGAATCCCCTCTTGCGGCCTTTGCGCCGATATATCCCGGGATACCGCGGCATGGATTTCCCATCGTTGCTGCTGGCGTTCCTGTTGAAGATGGTTGAGATTTTTCTCGTACTTTGCATCGCCTCGGGCCGGGCGCCGGGCTTTGCAGGGCTTATGGTACTCAGCTTGGCGGGGTTACTGCAGTTTGCGATTTATGTATTCATGTTTGCCGTCCTGATCCAGGTGGTGCTGAGCTGGGTAAGTCCGGGCGCTTACAATCCGATTACCGTTATCGTCTACCGGCTCACAGAACCACTGATGCACAGGGTGCGGGCGGTATTACCGGCGACCGGGGTGGTGGACTTCTCTCCCTTGATAGTCCTGGTCGGGCTGCAACTTTGTATTATTCTTGTAATCAAACCTCTGACCGTGGCTGGATCCCGCCTGGCAGGCGTATTTTTCTAATGCGCAGGCGCACCTGATTATCTATTGGCGCACGTCTCGTCTGTCACCCAAAGACATCTATGATCGGGGTTGGGTCTGTTATAGTTAGCGTTGACTGTCGCGTTATCTGGAACTGAATTTAATCAGGAGCCGCGTCATGAATCATCCCATTCTGCGATTTGTACTCTGCGCCATCTTGTCTCTGTCTTGCGCCGCAAGTTGGGCCGAGCAGTCCAGTTCTTTTGGCGACTACACAGTCCACTACAGCGCCTTCACCACCGATATTCTGACGCCGGAAGTGGCCAAGGCCTATGGCATCCAGCGCAGCAAAAGCCGGGCGCTGCTGAATGTGTCGGTGCTGAAAAAAGTCATGGGCACCACCGGACAACCAGTACGTGCCAAGCTGGAGGCGACGGCCACCAATCTGAGCGCCCAATTGCGACAACTGAGTGTGCGCGAATTGAACGACAGCGGGGCTATTTACTACATCGCTGAAACCGCGGTTGCCGATAGCGAAACGCTGAAATTCAGCATCACCGTAACACCGGCGGATTCCGCTGCTTCCACCACGGTGACCTTCGACCAGCAGTTTTTCACCAACTGACGCGTACGCCATTCCCGGATATGGCGCCCGCCAGCCGGCAGCGCGGCTCCGTGCGCATATGATGGAAAAGTTCAAACAACAATTCATTGAATTCGCACTGGCGGAACAGGTATTGCGCTTTGGTGACTTCACGCTGAAATCCGGTCGCCAAAGCCCCTATTTCTTCAACAGCGGCCTGTTTAACAATGGCGCCAGCCTGTCCCGGCTGGCGGATTTCTACGCCACGGCCATGCAAAAATCCGGGATTGAATTCGACATGCTGTTCGGCCCCGCCTACAAGGGCATTCCACTGGCCACGGCACTGGCCATTGCCTTCGCCCGCGATCACAACCGCTCCCTGCCTTGCAGTTATAACCGCAAGGAAGCCAAGAACCACGGCGAAGGGGGCGTCATCATGGGGGCGCCATTGGCTGGACGGGTACTAATCGTGGATGACGTGATAACCGCAGGGACGTCAGTTAATGAATCCATCGGCTTGATCCGGGGCGCCGGAGCGCGTCCGGCGGGCGTAGTCATTGCCGTGGACCGCCAGGAACGGGGG
>JAYUHG010000270.1:0-3806 GCA_043767195.1 Gammaproteobacteria bacterium
CGCTCACTACGGTGATCTTCAACGACAACTGTTTCGGCAACGTGCAGCGGCAACAGGATGAATGGTTTGAGGGACGACGCCTGTGTTCCGATTTGCATAACCCGGACTTTGTGAAACTGGCGGAGGTCTTCGGCGCCACCGGCCTGCGCGCCACATCTCCCGCTGAGTTGGATCAGACACTGGAACGGGCAGGGAAGGTTAATGGCCCAGTGTTGATCGAGGTGCCTGTGACTGAACGCATGCCCACACCCTGGCGCTTCATCATGATGCCGCAGAATCGCAAGGCGCTGTGCCGGTGATCAGCCCTTGAAGCCACAGCCACGCGTCAGCATTCTCTATCCCGGCAAACCCGGCGCGCGCTTTGATTTTGGCTATTACGTGCCGAACCATTTGCCGCTGGCCGTGGGCACGTCGCTGCGACATGCGGCCATCACTTACTGTGACGCCAGTCGCCCCGTCATGCCGGACAGTCCTTATGCCTGCATTTGCACCGTTGGCTTTGAATCAGTGGCAGCCATGGATGACTTTCGCCATTTCTTTGCCAGCGGCCACCCGGAGACGGCGCGCATTCTCAGTGACGAGCCGAACTATACTGACATAACGCCGCTGTTCGTCGCCGGAACGAGTGACGGCGCCGCGGCGCCCGCACTGACCCACGACAGGATTGGGTACCGGATGCAACTGATTTTCCCCGCCAGCACGGGATCCCGGTTTGAACACGACCGCTGCAAAGAATTCACAAACACGGCCCTGCTCAGAAAACTCGGGAGGGATTTGCCCAGTCTGGGCGTGGAGTGGGGCACCATGAGCGCTGGCGTATTACCTGGTTCCGCGCCCGACATCCATTGCATCTGCACCGCGTGGATACCTGATCGAGCAGCCATGGACGCCCTGGCGACCGCCTGGACAGGTACACCGGGCGGCGAATTCCGGAGGAATTTGTCCTCTATTACTAATGTGTCTCCACAGGCGGTATTCGCGGAAGTATTGACACTGGAAATGGCCCGGGCGCAAACCATCGCCAAAACCAGCTAATCACCACTTCCTGACACCTTTCCCATAGCAGAATAGAATAAGCGCACAGCTCATCCCTGGCACCAATCACTATCCGGTCTTAACCATTCATAACGGAGAAATTCCATGAAGCTATTGCCCCTCACCAGCCTGATGCTTGCATTGTCTTTGTTGCAACCCGCATTCGCTGCCGACATCAGCGCCACTTTGCAAAATATCTCCACCGGCGATCACCGCTCCCCGGAGAACATCGCCCGCAATCAATATCGTCATCCGGTGGAGACGCTGTCGTTCTTTGGTATGCGTTCCGACATGACCGTGGTGGAAATCTCCCCCGGTGGCGGCGGCTGGTACACGGAGATCCTGGCGCCGTTTCTGCGCGAACATGGCAAACTGATTGCAGCCAGTTACGACGCCAGCTCCGAGATCGAATACTACCGTGTCAATGCGGCGAAGTACCTGGACAAACTCAAGCAACGCCCCGAACTCTATGACCGGGTTTCGGTAATTGAATTCGCACCACCGAAAAGACCCGTCCTCGCCCCCGAGGGCAGTGTGGATATGGTGGTGACCTTCCGCAATGTGCATAACTGGATTGAAAACGACACCACGGAACAGGTGTTCAGCGCCTTCTTCAAAGTCTTGAAAAAGGGCGGTGTGCTGGGACTGGTGGAACACCGCGGCAATCCCGACATGGTCGGCAAGCAATGGGCGGAAAAAGGCTATGTCCCCGAAGCCGAGACCATTCGTTACGCCGAGCAGGCTGGATTCAAACTGGTGGAGAAAAACGAGATTAATGCCAACCCGAAAGACACCAAGGATTACCCCAAAGGCGTGTGGACGTTGCCGCCCACCCTGGAAGAGGGCGACAAGGATCGCGAGAAATATCTCGCCATTGGCGAAAGTGATCGCATGACACTGAAATTCATCAAACCCTGAGTCCAGGCGGGTCAAATCTGGAGATCCCATGAACAGGTTCAACAAACTTGCAATGGCCGCGCTGGTTATTGCGCTATCCGCCACCGCTGCCAATGCCGTCGAGAAAGCCCCGTTGACGGCAAGAGCTGCCGAAAAATTTGTGGCCAAGGCCGAGAATAAACTCGCGGAGTTAAGCGAGTTCGGCAGTCGCGTGGGTTGGGTGAATCAAACCTATTTGACTGAAGACACTGATTGGCTGTCCGCCCGGGTGGGGACGGAATTTACCGAGTTGGGAGTCAAATATGCGAAGCGGGCCGCCGAATTCGACCAGATTGAGGTGGCGCCGGATGTGCGCCGCAAACTTCTGTTACTAAAACTCGGACTTACTTTGCCGGCACCATCAACTCAGGGCGCGGCATTGGAACTGAATGAAATTGCCACGCGCCTGCAATCTTCCTACGGCAAAGGCAAGGGCACAGTGGACGGCAAACCCATCGCCGGCAATGATATTGAGGAACAGATGGGGTTAATACGCGATCCGAAGCTGCTGCAGGAGATGTGGGTATCCTGGCATAACAATGTCGGTCGCCCCATGCGCAAGGACTATACCCGCCTGGTGGAGATAGCAAACGCGGGCGCCAGGGAACTGGGCTTCAAGGACGTGGGCGCCCTTTGGCGCTCAGGCTATGACATGCCGCCGGACGATTTCGCCCAACTCACGGATCACCTCTGGAATCAGGTCAAACCACTGTATGATGAATTGCATTGTTATGCGCGCGGCAAACTGAATCAGAAATATGGCGACTCCGTGCAGAAAAAAACCGGACCCATTCGCGCGGACCTGCTTGGCAACATGTGGGCTCAGGAATGGGGCAACATAAATGACCTGGTGGTCCCGCTAGACAGCGCCAAGACTTACAACCTGACCGAGCTGCTGGAAGCGCAAAAGCATCAACCCACGGATATCGTCAAAACCGGTGAGGGATTTTTTTCCTCTTTGGGATTTGCGCCGCTCCCGGATACCTTTTGGACCCGATCCATGATTACCAAACCCGCGGATCGCGAGGTGGTATGTCATGCCAGCGCCTGGAATATAGACAGCAAGGATGACGTTCGCATCAAGATGTGTACAAAAGTGAATGCCGATGATTTCATCACCGTGCATCATGAATTGGGGCACAATTACTATCAGCGCGCTTACAACAAGATTCCATATCTCTACCAAACCGGCGCCAACGATGGCTTTCATGAGGCCATCGGCGATTTCATTGCCCTCAGCGTAACACCGGATTATCTGCTCAAGATTGGCCTGTTGGACAAATCCCAGATACCGCCCGAGAGTAGCGACACCGGGCTGCTGCTGTCACAGGCCATGGACAAGATTGCGTTTCTGCCATTTGGCCTGTTGATGGACAAGTGGCGCTGGCAGGTGTTCTCCGGCGAGATCAAACCCGAACAGTACAACGCTGGCTGGTGGAAGCTGCGTACGCAGTATCAAGGTATCGTGCCGCCGGTGGCGCGCGGCGAGAAGGATTTTGATCCAGGCGCCAAATTTCATATTCCGGGCAATACACCTTATACACGCTACTTCCTGGCGCGCATTCTGCAATTCCAATTCCACCAGGCAGCGTGTGAAATGGCGGGCTGGAAAGGGCCATTGCATCGCTGTTCCATTTACGGCAACAAGGATGTAGGCAAAGCCCTGGATGACATGATGGCCATGGGCGCAAGCCGGCCGTGGCCAGATGCGCTCGAGGCCTTCACCGGCTCACGGGACATTGACGCCACCGCCATCATTGCCTACTTCCAGCCATTAATGGGATACCTGAAGGCGCAAAACAATGGAATGCAGTGTGGCTGGTAACGGATACACC
>JAYUHG010000271.1:0-1535 GCA_043767195.1 Gammaproteobacteria bacterium
GCGTGGTTGCCCTTGGCGGATGCCGCGGTAACCCGCTCCAGCAACGCCACAACCGCGGGAGGTTTTGGCGCGGTTATGCCCGCTGGTCTGTCCACATCCACGGGAGGTGGCAGGGGTTCGGGAACCGGCATCGGAGTCTGCTCCGGTTGAGGCACCGGTTTACCCACGCCGGGATCCGCTGTCGAGGGAGCAGGACGTTTATTACGATCTTCCACCGGTACTGGTGTGGATGAGGGGGCCAGGGCGCAGGCGGCCAGATTCAGGCAGAACACCAACAGAGCCACCCGGGTTACCCCCCGTTTCCAGGGCCGAGTCTGATGCTTATTCACAACCCGACCAACCATGTGGCGGTACTCCTATATAAGGTATGAATCCCAGATCCCGGCAGCCCCCCTCCATTGGCACTCGCGGCGCCGGCATCCATTGGATTTCCGCCGGTGGCACGGCGGCAAACGGCTCCAGGTCGAATCCGCCCATGATTTCCGCCCATACCGGCAGGGCGCCGGTGGCGCCAGTGAACCCCATGGGCTGATTATCATCTCTGCCAACCCAGACCACGCCCAAATAACGCTCCCCGAAACCGGCGAACCAACTGTCTTTGGACTCATCCGTAGTGCCGGTCTTGCCTGGGTAGTTGCCACTGCGCCCCAAAAGCCGGGGTAATGCCCGCCCGGTACCTTCCAGTGTGACATGTCCCAGGGCATGGGCAATCAGAAAGCTGACGCCGGGTTCGTAGGCCTGTGACATGCGCAGTTCATGCCGTACCAGTCCCTTGCCATCCGCCCCCACCGCCTCGCGGATGGTGGTGAGGGGAATACTGAATCCGCCATTGGCCAGGGACTGGTACAACTGGGCCACTTCCCGGGGTGACATATCAATGGCACCCAGTAACAATGAAGGCAATGGCGGTACGGAACGGTGCAGGCCGCCGCGATCCAATGTCTCGACCACACGTTCCACACCCAGCGCCAAACCCGTGCGCACCGTCGCGATGTTATAAGACCTGGATAACGCCTCCAGCATGGTGACGAATCCATGATCAAGATGATCATAATTTTCCGGGCGCCACTGACTGCCGTCCTGCAGCTTCATGCTGAATGCTGAGTCGTCCAGTTGCGTCAGCAGATTGAACCGCGCTGGCTCAGACAACGCCGCCAAATAGACAAAGGGTTTGATTAATGATCCGATGGGCCGCCGCGCCTGTACCGCGCGATTGAAATCCCCCGCGCCGCCGCCACGCCCGCCGGCGACCGCCACCAGTTCGCCGCTGGCGTAGTCCACAATCAGGGCCGCGGTTTGCAATGTCCCGGGTTTCAATTTCCGGCTGACTTCCAGATGCGCGAGCGTCTTCTCCGTGCCTGCATCCACGGCCTCCTGGATATCCGCATCCAGCGCGGTGAATATTTGCAGACCGCCAGTGGCCAACTGCTCGGGAGCATACATTTCCCGCAACTCTTTGCGCACCAAATCCAGGAATGCCGGATAACGCTCCCTGCTCCACTTCGGCTTGGCTACGATATCCAATGCGCGCTTCT
>JAYUHG010000272.1:0-1534 GCA_043767195.1 Gammaproteobacteria bacterium
CTCCCGCCTGAGTCCGCGGAAGCGCTAATCTGTTCCTTTGAATGTACTTTTTGCCGCAACTGCGCGGAAAGCGCTCTCAAGGGTGTTTGTCCAAATTGCGGCGGTGAGCTGGTGACACGACCGCGACGCCCCGCCACCAAGCTGAACAAGCATCCCGCATCCATTGAACGTATATTCAAACCGTCGGGATGCCCGGGTGGTCAAGTGTAATTTGGGTTTCAAACCATCCGCGGCAGTTCGCTCAGATCAGGAAGCATTGCATGAATGACGAGAAAATAAGTGTACGGATAACCGAAACCGGCCAGATGCTGGATGTTGTGGTCCTGAGCAAGCGCGCTGATCGGATTGAGGTTGTTATCGGCGCGGGCGTACACAATGTCAGGTGCGAGCTGATCCCCACGCGCACCGGACAGGCTTATGTTGGGAGCGCGATGGGGCGTGAAAT
The DNA here is from genome assembly GCA_043767195.1 of Gammaproteobacteria bacterium. Taxonomy (GTDB): domain Bacteria; phylum Pseudomonadota; class Gammaproteobacteria; order Eutrophobiales; family Eutrophobiaceae; genus 2-02-FULL-61-13. Next base: position 446 of record JAYUHG010000272.1, read on the forward strand.
CGTCTATGAGCGCAGCCCCGCGCTGGTTAAAAATGATATTGACAGGCTGAATCCAAACCTGCCCCGGGGCAAGCGACCCTGATTGACACGCCCGGCAAACATGCCGGAATTTCCGGAATCCCCCATGTCAAAATTTGAACTCGCGCAACTGAACATTGCGCAAATGAAGGCGCCATTAGAGTCTCCGATTATGGCGCAGTTCGTGGCGAACCTGGATCGCATCAATGCCGTGGCTGAATCGTCGTCTGGCTTCGTTTGGCGCTTGAAGACCGACGACGGAAATGCCACGGCATTGCGGCCATTTGGTGAGAACTTCCTGGTTAACCTGTCGGTGTGGCGCGACGTGGACTCGTTGCAGAATTACGTTTACAAATCCGCCCATGTGGAAATCATGCGCAGACGTAAAGAGTGGTTTGACGCCATGGGCGAGGCGGCCCTGGTGTTATGGTGGGTACCGGTTGGGCATAGGCCAGACGAGGGCGAAGCCGCGGCACGGCTGGAGCAATTGCGCCGGAGCGGAGCATCGCCAGATGCGTTCACATTCCGGCAGCCCTATCCACCGTCACCGGGATAAATGCGTCGGGGTTGCCGTTAGGTAATGAACAACCCCATCCTGGGGTTGTCAGAGGACGACCAGTGAAAAGCGTGGTTTTCGCTGGTCTCACATTTTCAATGACTTGCAGTCATTGAAAATGGCAGTGCATCCCTGCACTGCGGGAAGCTCTGATGCTAATCAGAGCTTCCTTAAGGCTTGGATTCCGAGCGTACTGACAGCAGGCTCTCAACGGCGGCGGCAAACACCCGCAATCCCAGGGCAATATCCGCCAGATCCGTATCTTCCGAGGTATCGTGGCTGCGACCGCCGATGCTGGGCACGAACAACATGCCGGTGGGAATATGTTCGGCGAACGACATGGCGTCATGGCCGGCGCCGCTGGGCATCCGCAGGGTCGGTGCACCCTGGGCCAGGGAGGCTTTTTCGATGCAGTCCATCAAGGTTGCATCCATAATCGCCGGCGGAGTTCTGGTGCCCTCGGCCACATTCCACTCCACGTTGTGATCCTTGGCGCAGCGCGCGGCCAGGCCCGG
>JAYUHG010000273.1:0-1533 GCA_043767195.1 Gammaproteobacteria bacterium
GGCCACGCCGGTGACACCCACTTCGCCATCGGCAATGGGGTCGTCGGAGTCGAATCCGTAAGACGTGGGCAGATCAATGGTGATGACAAAGCCATTGGCGCCGTTTTCGTACAGATAACGGATACGGGCATTGGATTCCTGGGGCGATCCGAAACCCACCTGGAAGCGGCGCGTCCAGATGCGCCGGCGGTACATGCCTTCGTAGGGGCCGCGGGTGAAGGGGAATTCTCCCGGCGCGCCCAGATCACGAGCTGGATCGAAACCTTCAAGATCGTGGGCGTCATACAGCTCGTCCACGGGGATACCGGAATTGGTCTCGAAGACCTGCTGCTCGGTGTCGCGTAAGGTTTCAGTCACTGCCTTATCCTCGTTGCCATCTCCGCGTTGGGCATAACGCGAGTCTTCACGCTGCGGGCGGTCCGAATCAACGCTGGCGGACACGCCGTTTATACATCCATGTAGGCTCGTGCGCCACTAACATCGCTACGCATCCGCCTGCACACAAAACTTCCCATCTCAAACGTCTGACCGCCATGGATGGCGGAAATGCAGATTTTGCAGGAGCACAAAATCTGCCGCCAACATTGATTCGGACCGCCCTGCGCTGGATCTCTGCACTCTGTCAGAGATCACTCCACCATCAACTCACTTATGCCTACGCGCGCAGTTTCGCCGTGGCCTGCTGGTCTAACTTCATGGTTTCGGGGTCAATTACGACACCATAGTCATGTCTTGCGTTCTCCACGGACACCAGGCCGTTATTCACATCGTCGCAGACCTTTGCCACCGGACGGCCATGGGGATGACCATAGCCGCCGCCACCGCTTTCGTAGATCTCGAAAATGTCATTGGTGCTGTAGTTGTAAAAACTCTCCGCATCCACCGTCGTTACCCCATCCTTGTGGCGTAAGAACAGCTTATGGGGAGGAGCGGACTTGCCACCCTGCAAACCAAAGGGTGCGGTTTCAGGACGATTGCCACCGCCGAAGTTGGCCACGGCAATATTGTCCGCTTCCACGCGCCAGCGATAGATAGTGCCCATACCACCGCGCCACTCACCGGCGCCGGCGCTGTCGGGCCAGAATTCGTATTGCAATACCGTGTAGGGATTCACCAGTTCGTGCAATTCCGGATCCGGCGCGCGCAGACCACCGGCACAAACTACCGTGCCCAAATGATCCCAACCGTCCAGACCTTTGGACGCGCCCGAACCGCCCTTGCACATGAAATGAATATCGCCAAAGAAGCGCCCGGTGCGCGGATTGAAACCCATGGAAGCCGGAGCACACCACCGCGCCCAGCAGGCATCCACTTTATCGGGCACGGCCTGGGCCAGGGCCAGCCAGACGGCTTCAATAATGCATTGGGCCGCGGCGATGGTGCAGCCGGTGACCGGTGCCGGCTCCAGGGCATTGACCACAGTTCCCGGTGGCGCGATCACATGCAAGGCGCGCAACGCGCCCTCGTTAAAGCGCAGGCCCGCGCCCACCGACATGAATAGCGCCAGATAGGCCGATGAAACCGTATTGGGAA
>JAYUHG010000274.1:0-3799 GCA_043767195.1 Gammaproteobacteria bacterium
GGTATCTCGCGTCTCTCTCTTCAGCGTCAATTTACCCATTACGAAGCGCATTCCCTGCAATTGCGCCGACCAGTGAAGTTTCCACACGGCCTGTTGCGCCGGGATGACAATACCTGTCGTGAAACGACAGGTATTGTCATTTCCGAATAAACCGCAGCACTTCCCGGTCATGCTCCTCGGGCCGTTCCCACTGGGGCCAGTGGGCGGCGCCTTTGATCACATACAACTCCGAATTCCTGATGATGGATTTCAGGTGTTCGGCCTCTTCCACGCCGGCCACCGGATTTTTCTCCGACCAGAGCAATAATGTCGGCGCTTTGATCTTCGCCAGTGCGGCATCATCGAATAACAGCTTGTCGCATTCCGGTGAAAACAGCTTCTCGTAATACTCCTTCAACGACGCGCGCGTGTCTTCCCGGGACCACAGTGCCAGGCGCAACTGCACCAGTTCATCGGTGACGCCACCCAGGGGCATCAGCCAGTCCAGGCGTTTGCGGATTAGCTCCGGCGTGGGATTCATGAGTGCGTTGATGGAGGTTTCGCGCAGGGCCGCATAATCCGCCGCGCCTTTGTTGCTGTGCAGTTTCATGCCCCAGGCGGTGTTCAGGATGATCTTCTCAACCCGAGAGGGATGATTGATGGCCATGTCCATGCAAATCCAGCCGCCCAGAGACTCGCCTTCGAGGATGGCCTTGTCGGCGCCGATGGCATCCATGAGTTCCAGCGTCTGTTCGGTAAATTGCTTCAGCCAGTTGCCGGCGCGGAATTTCGGTTTGGATGACAAGCCGTGCCAGATGAAATCGAAGGACATGGGGCGGCAGGCCGATGCCAGGCGATTGAGATTGCGGGAGTAGGTCTCCGCGTGGCCGCCGCCGCCGTGCATCAGCAATAGCGGCGTCCCGGAGCCGGTTTCCAATACACGGGTGCGGAAGTTCTTGGTCTGATAGTAGCGAGTTTCAGTGCCGAGCAGATCGGTGTGGATGCTGTTCATGGACGACAGGCTCCCAGGGTATTGGCGCGAGACAGTATCTCAGAATTGAGTTTCACTCAGGGCCATGATGGTATCGGCCCCGGCGCAAATGGATTGCGACTGGGCTTGGGCGCGGGGCAGAAAGTGCTCCGCATAGAAACGCGCAGTCTTGATCTTGGCCGCCAGATAATCTTTATCGCCGGCCGTGGAATCCAGTCCAGTGCGCGCGATTAACGCGGCGCGGGCCAGTTGCCAACCGCCGCACACAGTTCCCACCAGCATGACCATATTCACGGCCACGGAGCCGGGTACTGCGGTGTTCTGTATGCCATTGGCCAGCAACCACGCCATGGCCTGCTCCAGGGCGGTAATAGCGGCGCCAAGTTGGGTGCCAATGATTTGAATATCTCCATCGCCGGACTTGCCGGCGCTGGCCGCCACCGTGCGCATGTCCTTGACCAGTTCCGCCATGGCCTTGCCGTTATCGCGCAGCAGTTTGCGCCCGATGAGATCGTTGGCCTGAATGCCGGTGGTGCCTTCGTAGATGGTCAGGATGCGCGCGTCGCGATAATGTTGCGCGGCGCCGGTTTCCTCGATGAAGCCCATGCCGCCGTGAATTTGTACACCCAGATAGGTGATCTCCTGAGCCAATTCCGTACACCAACCTTTTACCACCGGAGTAAGCAGCGCGAAGCGATCATGATGCCGGGTCTGGGTTGCGATATCCGTGCCGTGATGTCCCAGGTCCAGGGAGGCGGCGGTGCAATAGCACAGGGCGCGCATGGCCTCGATGCCGGATTTCATCAGCATCAACATACGCCGCACATCGGCGTGGTGAATGATCGTGACGCGCCCATCATGGCCGGCAACTTGTCCTTGCACCCGTTCGCGGGCATAGCTGCGCGCCTTTTGATAGGCGCGCTCGCTGATGCTCAAGCCTTGAATACCCACGGCGATACGGGCGTGATTCATCATGGTGAACATAAGGGCCAGGCCGTTGTGGGGCGCGCCCACCAGATAGCCCACGGCGCCGCCGTTATCGCCATAACTCATGACGCAGGTGGGGCTGCCGTGGATGCCCAACTTATGCTCCACGGAAATGGGGTACACATCGTTGTGTTTGCCGCAGGTGCCGTCGGCGTTGATGAGAAACTTCGGTACCAGAAACAATGAGATTCCCTTCACACCTGGCGATGCATCCGGCAATCGCGCCAGCACCATGTGAATGATGTTGTCTGTGAAGTCGTGATCACCCCAGGTGATAAATATTTTCTGACCGGACAGCAGATAATGATCGCCCTGGGGTTCGGCGCGGGTCTTGACCGCGGCCAGATCAGAGCCGGCCTGTGGCTCAGTGAGATTCATGGTTCCGGTCCACTCGCCGGAGATCAATTTGCCCAGGAAGCGATGCTTCATTTCATCCGAGGCATGTTGCTCCAGCGCGACGACCGTGCCCTCGGTGAGCATAGGGCACAGGGCGAAGGCCATGTTGGCGGATTGCCATATCTCGTTCACCGCCGTGGATACGGTTTCCGGCAGACCCTGTCCGCCGTGAGCGGGGGCGAAAGACAACGCCGGCCAACCACCCTCAACAAAGGCCTGGTAGGCAGCTTTGAATCCCTCCGGCGGTACTACCTTGCGATCCACCACGCGATTGCCGGTGCGATCACCCACGGTGTTCAAGGGCGCCAGCACTTCCGCCGCCAGACGACCGGACTCTTCCAGCACTGCGTCCACCACATCCGCGGTGGCTTCGTGGAAGTGGGCCAACTTGCGGATCTCCGCCATGCCCGCCAGTTGTTCTAGATTGAATCGAATATCCTGCAATGGTGCCCGGTAATCGCTCATCCGCCTGATTCCTTTGCTTCGGTAATGGGTTTTACAAAGCGTTCGCGGAACCGTTCGCAGCGCTCCAGATAGTCGCGGGTGGTCTTGGGCATGGGCACACGCAGATTGGCCATATCTATAATCAACCTGGCGCCTTCCCGGATCAGCGCCACGCCGCGCCGCGCCAGGGTGTATTGGCGCCGATCAGCATTGGGCGCGACTTCCGGCTCTATTGGCAATAAGCGGTCGGCGGCTGCGACAAAGCGCGGCCAGATATCCACATAGTCCGTATCCGTGCGCAAAGTCTCGCAGGCGTTCTTGGCGCTGTCCGCCAATTCATTTATCAACGGCATAAAGGGCAGGAAAAATCCGACACCGGTATACATGTTAATTATCTGATCGCGTACCGAATCAATGGCGCGCATGGTCAGCGCCAGTTTGAGATAGCGGGATTCGAGAAATTTTTCCACGCTCAATGAGAATGCCTTGAAGGGTTCGCCCCAGAGTTCATCCAGCCCTTCATGGCCGGTAAGCGGGCGGATCAGGCGGCCATATTCCAATGCCCACATGAAACAGCGTCCGCATTCTTGCAGCAATTCATTTTCCGGCTCGACGACCACGCCGATCTGCTCCAGCTCCACGACGCGCGTCAGAATATCCGAGCCGCGATTCAGACAGGCGCCGGCCAGCATGGCGGCCAGCACACGTTTCTTCGCCAGATCCTGTTCAGCGTCGAAGGCATCACGCACTTCGTCCAGTCGATCACCGGGCGTGTTAATGCCATGTTCGGCATGGTGAAACACGCGCCGGGTCAGAGAATCAATCAGGCTCTTTTTGTAGACGCGAGTGTCGGGGACATAGTAATGGCGAACCCAATAGCCTTCGTAGAAGACCCGTGACTGGCCATGAATTTCCCGCAGTGTGCCGTTGGCGGGGATGCCCGCAATTGAGGGGTTCGGTACGGCGGAGGCGTTGCTCATTGGGGAGTGCTAGTCACAAGTC
>JAYUHG010000275.1:0-3774 GCA_043767195.1 Gammaproteobacteria bacterium
AGCTTGTATGAAGCCACCTGCAGGATCACGGATACGGTCTCCATGACGAAAACACCACCCATAATCAGCAACACCAGTTCCTGACGCACCAGCACCGCCACGATGCCTAGTGCCGCGCCCAATGCCAGCGCGCCGATGTCGCCCATGAATACCTGGGCCGGATAGGTGTTGAACCAGAGGAACCCCAGGCCGGACCCGACAATGGCGCCGAGAAAAATACACAGCTCACCGGTACCGGCCACATAGGGCACGCCCAGGTATTCCGCGAAGCGCACATTACCGGCCACATAAGAAAATATCGCCAGCGCTCCGGCGACCATGACCGTGGGCAGGATCGCCAGACCGTCCAGACCATCCGTGAGGTTGACGCCGTTGCTGGAACCGACGATGACAAAATAAGTGAGCACCACAAACATCGCGCCCAGTTCCACATTCCAGCTTTTCACAAACGGAATGATGAGCTGGGTCTCCGCGGGCGTACTGGCGTACTGATACAGGTATAGCGCCGCCGCCAGACCCACCAGCGACTGCCAGAAATACTTCCATTTGGCGGCCAGTCCGCGCGCATCCTTGCGCACCACCTTGCGGTAATCATCCACCCAGCCAATGACACCAAATGCCAGAGTCACCAGCAACGTGATCCACAGATAGACGCTGCTCAAATCCCCCCAACACAGCGTACTGAACGTGACTGCGATCAGGATCAACAAACCGCCCATGGTGGGCGTCCCGGTTTTGACCAGATGGCTTTGCGGCCCGTCGTTGCGCACGGTTTGTCCAATCTGGTATTTACTCAAATGGGCGATCAGGAATGGTCCGACCACCAGTGCAATCACCAGGGCGGTGAGCGCGCCGAGGATGGTGCGCAGCGTGATGTACTGGAACAGATTGAATCCGCTGTGATACTCGCTCAGATAGTCAGCCAGCCAGAGCAACATGGGTCAGTCCTCCGCCACTATGGCTGCGACAACGCGTTCCATGGCCATGGCGCGGGATCCCTTCACCAGCACGGCGACATCCGCCGCCAATGCCGGGCGCAACCGCGCCACCAGTGCTTCGCTGTCGGTAAAATGTTCGGCACCGGCACCAAATGCCCGGGCCGCGCATTGACTCAACGCGCCCAGGGCAAACAACCGCTCCACGCCGCACTGGCGGGCGCTCACCCCGGCGCGTGTATGCAGATCATCCGCCGTGGGGCCCAGTTCGCCCATGTCACCCAACACCAGCCAGTGATGTCCGGGGAAAGTTGCCAGCACATCCACGGCCGCCTGCAGTGAAGTGGGGTTGGCGTTGTATGTGTCATCCAGTACCCGCGCCCCGTTGCAACCGGGCTTCAATTGCAACCGCCCCTTGACGGCGCGCATCGCCTCCAGCCCTGAGGCAATACGCGGCAGCGGAATCTCCAGCGCCGTGGCGCAGGCCGCCGCGGCCAGGGCATTCATTACATTGTGGGCGCCGAGCAACGGCAGCCGCACTGGCACTTTGCCGGCGCCGGTATGCAAAACAAAATGCATTGCGCCGCCGTTGTTCTGCACTTGCGTCGCGGAAACATCCGCCCCCGACCGCAGGCCGAAACTAATCTGGCGTGTGGCCGGACAACAGGAGCGCCAGTAGCCGGCATAGGCATCATCGGCATTGATAATGGCGATGCCATCGGCATCGAGATCGGAATAGATCTCGGCCTTGGCGCGGGCCACGCCCTCGATGCTGCCGAAACCTTCAAGGTGTGCCGGCGCGCATTGGGTGATTACGGCAACCTTCGGCCGCACCAGACGCGTCAGCAACGCGATTTCGCCCGGATGATTCGCGCCCATTTCAATAACGCCATAGCGATGCGCGCCGCCAAGGCCAAATAATGTCAGCGGCACACCGATGTCATTATTAAGGTTGCCCGGCGTCACCAGAGTCGGCGCCAACTGGGAAAATATCGCCGCCAGCATTTCCTTGACCGTGGTCTTGCCGTTGCTGCCGGTAATGGCCACCACCGGGATGTCGAAGCGCTGGCGCCAGTTGCCCGCCAGTAAACCCAGGGCCTGGCGCGTATCAGGCACGGACAACAGCGGCAACCCGGCGTCCGCCACTTCTCTTTCCACCACCGCGCCCCGCGCTCCGCGGCCCGCGGCCTCGGCCAGAAAGCGATGACCATCAAAGTGTTCGCCACTGAGCGCGAAAAACAACGCCCCGGACGGCAAGGTGCGGCTGTCGGTACTGCACCCGGAAAATTGCGCGTCCGCGCCGATCAACCTGGCGTGCATGGCCTGTACCGCATCCGTCAGGCGCATGCCGATCATGAATCCAGCCCCAACACCGTACGCGCCAGTTGCCGATCACTGAACGGCAGACGCCGCCCGGCGATTTCCTGATAGGCCTCATGTCCCTTGCCAGCCACGAGTATCACATCCTCGGCGCCCGCGGCTTGCACTGCCTGGGTGATGGCCGCGGCCCGATCCGGCTCCACAATCACATTGGCGGGTTGACGCATACCGGAAAGGATGGCGGCAATAATCGCACCCGCATCCTCGCTGCGCGGATTATCACTGGTGACCACCACCCGATCCGCGCAGTCTTCCGCCACCCTGCCCATTTGCGGACGCTTGCCCGGATCCCGATCACCGCCGCAACCAAACACGCAAATCAACCGGCCACGACATTGGCCACGCAACGCGCGCAATGCCTGCTCCACGGCGTCCGGAGTGTGGGCGTAATCCACCACCAGCGTTGGGCGGCCCGGCGCGCGAAAGGCCTCCATGCGACCCGGCACGGCACGCACATCGGCCAGTAATTCCAGGGCACGGGCAAATGGCACGGACAGAGTACAGAGCGTGGCGCAGGCGGCCAGCACATTGGCGGCGTTGAAGCTGCCAGTGAGCGCGCAGCGCAATTGGCCGCTACCCCATGGACCAACAACATCCAGATGCAATTGACCCGGGGCGCTAACGCGCATTGCGCCCAACAACACATTTTCCGGCGCCGTCTTCGGCAGTGCCGCGGTGAGTAATTGATAGCCGATCACCGGCAGGCGCACGGAGCAGGTGCGCATCAGGTTACGACCGAATTCATCGTCCAGATTCACCACCGCCTGTTTCAGATCCGGCATTTCAAACAAACGGCGCTTGGCGGCGCCATAGGCGGTCATGTCACCGTGGAAATCCAGATGATCCCGCGTGAGATTGGTAAAAACCGCGCTGCGGAAATGCACCCCATTGACGCGGCCCAACTCCAGCCCGTGGGAGGAAACTTCCATGGCGATCACCTGCACACCGGCGGCCAGTTGTCTGGCCAGCTCCGCCTGCAGGGATATGGCATCCGGCGTGGTCAGTGCGGTAGACGCCAACTTGCCCACCGGGCCATTGCCCAGGGTGCCGATGATGCCCGCATGTCCGCCGCTAAACTCCTGCATGGCCGCGGCAATGTAGTGCGATATGGAGGTCTTGCCGTTGGTGCCGGTGATACCCACGACGCCCAGTTGCGCGGACGGATCAGCGAAGAATCGCGCTGCGATCACGCCCGCTACGGCACTTAGGTTCGGGATACGAAGCACCGGAATGCCGGCCAATTCAGGGGCGCAAGCAAGCGTGGATGCATCAGCCAGAATCACTGAAGCACCGGCGCGGATCGCCGCCGACGCGTGACTCCAGCCATGTTCGCGCCGGCCCGGCAATGCCAGGAACACATTGCCCTGGCGCAGGCTCCTGCTGTCAGCACTGATCCCGGTGACACGCACGTTACAATTCGCCGGCACGGTCGCCAGACCCTGCACCAGATCCGCAAGCG
>JAYUHG010000276.1:0-3769 GCA_043767195.1 Gammaproteobacteria bacterium
TCACCCGATTCAATTACCCGTGGATGTGGTCTGCGCCCGGGAATTTTCCGCCACTGCCTCCGCCACCGTAAAAAAAGTCGCGGATGTTACTGCCGATGACCTGATCATGGACGTGGGTCCGGAAACCGCGCGTCGTTACGCCGCCGCTGTCACCGACGCCGCCACCATCGTCTGGAATGGCCCATTGGGTGTATTTGAATGGGGCCAGTTCGGCAACGGCACCCGGGTGCTGGCGGAAGCCATCGCCAACAGCAAGGCATTTTCCCTGGCCGGTGGCGGCGATACACTCTCCGCCATCGCCCGCTATAACATTACTGATCGCATTTCCTATATTTCCACCGGCGGCGGTGCATTCCTTGAATTTCTCGAAGGCCGCACCTTGCCGGCGATTGCCATATTGGAAGAATCCGCCCGCGCCGTGGCGGCTACCGAACGGGAATATTGATCACACCATGCGCAGAACCAAGATCATCGCCACATTAGGGCCGTCCACGGATGACCCCGCCATGCTGGAGCGACTGGTGGAAGCCGGTGTGGATCTGTTTCGATTTAATTACTCCCATCAGACCCAGGCCGATCACGCGCGGCGTTTCGAAGCAGTGCGCAACCTGAAGGGCGCCGGGCGCGATGTGGGCATCATTGCTGATCTGCAGGGACCGAAAATCCGGCTGGAGCGATTTCGGGAAGACAAGGTGTTCCTGGAAGAAAAAGCCGACTTCACTCTCGACACCGGCCTGGACAAGAACGCCGGGGATGGCGGACATGTGGGCGTGACCTACAAGAACCTGACCCGGGATGTGAAATCCGGAGACCGGTTGCTGGTGGACGACGGACGCATTGTGCTGGAAGTAAAAGAGGTGGAAGGCAATGAGGTGCGCTGCCGGGTCATTGTGGGCGGTGTTCTTTCCGGCAACAAGGGCATTAATCTGCAAGGCGGCGGATTAACGGCGGGGGCGCTGACGAAAAAGGATCAGAATGATTTAATTCATGCCGCTGCCCATGGCGCGGATTACTTCGCTGTCTCTTTCGTGCGCAGCGTCGAGGACATCCGCGAGGCGCGACGACTGCTGACCGCCGCCGGCAGCAATGCCGGCATCATCGCCAAGCTCGAGCGCGCCGATGCCTTGAAGAATGCCGAGGCCATCATCGAGGCCTCGGATGCCATCATGATCGCCCGCGGCGATCTGGGCGTGGAGATCGGGGATGCCTCGCTGCCGCCGGTGCAAAAACGTCTGATCAAGTTGGCGCGGGACATGGATCGGGCGGTGATCACAGCCACGCAGATGATGGAATCCATGATTACGAATCAGATCCCGCTGCGGGCCGAGGTCTTCGATGTAGCCAACGCGGTATTTGATGGCACTGATGCCGTGATGTTGTCCGGCGAGACGAGCGTCGGCAAATATCCGGACAAGGTCGTACAGGCGATGGCGCGCATTTGCGCCGAGACCGAGAAGCAGCGCGTCACCCGCGTCTCGGATCATCGCATCAATCAACGCTTCGAGCGCATAGATGAAGCCGTGGCCATGTCCGCCATGTATGCCGCCAATCACATCGGCGCCAAGGCCATCGCCGCGTTGACGGAAACCGGATCCACTTCATTGTGGATGTCGCGCATCAGTTCCGGCATTCCGGTGTATGCGTTCACCCGCAGTGTGGAGACCATGCGCCGGGTACGACTGTACCGCGGCGTTTATCCGATTCACTTCGACATTACGCACACGGACCCGCTCCAGGCCAACGCCCAGATCGTGGACGAACTGTTGCGCCGCAAGATTGTTTACCCAAATGATTTTGTCGTCATCACCAAAGGCGATTTGAGCGGGCACCGGGGTGGCACCAATAACATGAAAATCGTTCAGGCCGGGCAACATGCCGGGCCTTCGGCGTAAATAAATCTATTTTAGAAAATTGAGGATCGGGGCATGACTGATTACAGCAAGCAGTTGGAGCAAAACGCCAGGGCCATGGTCGCCCACGGCAAAGGCATCCTGGCCATTGATGAAAGCCAGGCCACCATCAAGAAACGCTTTGACGGCATCGGCGTGGAATGCACGGAAGCGAATCGGCGCGCCTATCGTGATCTGCTCATCACCACGCGCGGTGGCGGGGACTTCATCAGCGGCATAATTCTGTTTGATGAGACCCTGCGCCAATCAACAGCGGCCGGAGTTCCCTTCGCCAGGGCGCTGCAGGAACAAGGCATCATGCCCGGCATCAAGGTGGACAAGGGCGCCAAGGACCTGGCCGGACATGCGGGTGAAATAATCACCGAAGGGCTGGACGGCCTGAGGGATCGGCTGGTGGAATATCGCGGCATGGGCGCCACCTTTGCCAAGTGGCGCGCCGTCATCACCATCGGCGCCGGCATTCCCTCTGCTACCTGCATTGAAACCAATGCCCATGCCCTGGCGCGCTATGCGGCGCTGTGCCAATCCGAAGGCATCGTGCCCATGGTGGAGCCGGAGACATTGATGGATGCGGACAATTCCATTGAGGCATGTCTCGATGTCACCGAGCGCACGTTACATGCGCTGTTCGACCAACTGGTGCGCCAGCAAGTGACCCTGGAACACACCATTTTGAAAGTGAATATGGTGGTGGACGGCAAGAAGTGCCCGAAACAGGCCAGCGTGCAGCAGGTGGCTGAGCTCACCGTGCGCGCCCTGCTGCGCTGTGTACCCGCGGCCATACCCGGCATTGTGTTCCTGTCCGGCGGCCAGAGCGCGCAACTGGCCACTGCCCATTTGAATGCCATGAACGCTACCTACCCGAAACTGCCTTGGCCGTTGAGTTTTTCCTACGGTCGCGCCCTGCAGGATCCCTGTCTCAAAGCCTGGTGCGGCAAACCGGAAAATGTTTCCGCGGCGCAGAAAGCGTTGTTGCATCGGGAACGCTGCAACAGCCTGGCGTGTCTGGGTCAGTACACCGACGCCATCGAAAAGCAGTCGGCTTGAATGGGAGCATACCGCCACGCCTGAAGGTCTGCCCACAGTAGCCCAGGACGCCTGGCTGTCCTATGTGGCCATGCGCGACAGCAAGAGTGCGTACTTCGGCCTGTTGATGGAAATTGATCAACGCTCTCGCGACGGTGGTGAACCCACCACGATCGCGGAAAGTCTGTTGCTGGAAAAACTCCTGGGCGCTCACACTGAGTCGGTACAGCGGTTCAGCACTGCCATGGCCGCAGTCACCGAACCGGCGGCACGGGAGGCCTTGATCCGGGAGATCTCCGCGCTCAATGCCCAATAGCCGCGGTTGTTAGCCCCAAGATCTGCGCGCGGGATTGAGCAGGCGCACATTGCGCCGGCGAAAAATGAGGATCAGCGCCAAGCCGGCGATGAAACCACCGATGTGGGCGAACCACGCCACCCCGGGGCCAGTTCCCGCTACCAGAGAACTGAATATCTGCATGACAAACCATAGGCCGAGTACTGCAGCGGCGGGCAGGCGCATGGTATGCATGAAGAATCCAAGGGGAATGGCCACTAACACCCGGGCGCGGGGATAGAGCAGGAGATAGGCCCCGAGCACGCCGGAGATGGCACCGCTGGCGCCGATCATGGGGATCTCGGAACCGGGATTCTGCATCACCTGCCCGAACACCGCGGCGATGCCGCACAGCAGATAAAAAATCACGAAGCGCACATGCCCCATGGAGTCTTCCACGTTATTGCCGAAGATCCACAGGTAGAGCATGTTACCGGCCAGGTGCATGACGCCGCCGTGCAGAAACATGGAGGTGAACGGAGTCAGATACGAGGGAACC
>JAYUHG010000277.1:0-3762 GCA_043767195.1 Gammaproteobacteria bacterium
ACGGGCAATCACCAGGCGTTGGGCCTGGCCACCTGACAATCCGAGAGCATTGTCGTCCAGACGATCTTTGACTTCATCCCAGAGCGCGGCGCTGCGCAGAGATTTCTCCACCACGGCATCCAGTGTACGCCGATCATTGACGCCCTGAATGCGCAGACCATAGGCGACATTCTCATAAATGGACTTCGGGAACGGGTTGGGTTTCTGGAACACCATACCGACCCGGCGCCGCAGTTCCGGCACGTAGATGCTCTTGTCGAAGATATTCCGGTCATGCAGCGTAATCTCACCCTCGATGCGCACGTCGTCAATCAAGTCATTCATGCGATTAAAGCAACGCAATAATGTGGACTTGCCGCAGCCGCTGGGTCCAATAAACGCGGTGACGCGCTTTTCCGGCAGCATCAGGGTGATGTTTTTCAAGGCCTGCTTTTCGGAATAATACAGATTGAAGCCACGCACATTAATACAGGGCTTTTCCTGATCCAGGCTCAGCCGGGTAGCGGGCTTCGACAGTGCGGACATGTCAATGGCGTGGGAGGGAGGGTTATCCCGCTCACTGGACATGAGTACCGATAATGATGCCTTGTTGCTTTCTTCATTCATGGGGCCCGGTACCGGGTTAATTCTGCTCTGCTGCACGGTATTTCTCCCTTAGCCTATTACGAATGCGGATGGCTGTCAGGTTCAGGGCCACGATGATGATCACCAGCAGCAGGGCGCTGGCATATACCAGCGGTCGCGCTGCCTCGACATTGGGGCTCTGAAAACCAACGTCATAAATATGGAAACCCAGATGCATGAACTTGCGATCCAGGTGCAAGAACGGGGGATTGGCGTCCAGTGGCAGTGATGGCGCCAGCTTCACCACGCCCACCAGCATCAACGGCGCCACTTCGCCGGCGGCGCGGGCCACCGCCAGAATCAATCCGGTCATCATGGCCGAGGCGGTCATGGGCAATACTGTGCGCCACAGGGTTTCCGCCTTGGTGGCGCCCAGGGCCAGACTGCCCTCGCGGATGGCGCGCGGCACCCGGGTCAGCCCTTCCTCGGTGGAGACAATGACCACCGGCACCGTCAATAGCGCCAGTGTCAGGGACGCCCATAACAGACCGGGGGTGCCGAATGTGGGAGCGGGAAGCGATTCGGCAAAGAACAGCGTGTCAATCTTCGCGCCGGCGAAATAGACAAAGAACCCCAGTCCGAAAACGCCGTAGACCACCGAAGGCACCCCGGCCAGATTGTTGACGGCGATGCGGATCAGCCGCGTCATGGTGCCCTGTTTCGCATATTCGCGCAGATACACCGCCGCCATGACCCCAAAGGGCGTCACCAGTACCGCCATGATGATGACCATCAATACCGTGCCGAAAATGGCCGGGAATATGCCGCCTTCGGTGTTGGCCTCGCGCGGCTCGTCACTCATGAACTCCCACAGCTTGGTAACATAAAAAGCCACTTTGCCCGGTAGCGCCATAGCATTGGGCCGGTAGGCGCGCACCACCTTGGCCACCGGTAACTCGTGTTCGGCGCCGTTCGCCAGACGCATGACAAAGGTGGCTTGGTTGAGGCGGGCATACAACCCGGTCAGAGTCCTGGTGTGCGCCTGATACTGCGTCTGCAAGTCGGCTTGATCCGCAAGGATGCGCGCATGGGTAGTTGCATCCAGCGCCTGCTGCAGCTCCAGGCGGCGCTGCTCCAGGCGCAAGCGTTCCATGCGGTAATTAATGGCGCCGATGAGATCCCGTTCAATATGACGGATGGCATCGAAGTCGGCCCGTGCGGCTTCGATCTGCAGCAGCAATACCGGCCACGGGTCGGAACCCCCGTGCATGGATTTGCCGGCCTTGTTTACCACCACCAGATAGCCATACATATTGCCCCACTCACGCCGCTCCACGGCCACGGCATCGGTGGGGAAACTGATGACACGCATGCCGGCACCCAACACCCAACGGAAATCAATGCCGAGGAAGTCCCGATTGCCGGTCTTGATCAGACGCCGCTCCACCAGATTCTGGTGTGCCGGTATGCGCGGGTCCGCCTGTCCGAGCCGTGCCCGCGGTACCACTTCAAGATCCGCGAACTCTCCGAGCACCTGCTCCACGGCGCTGTTTTCATCGGTGTACTGGAACGTGGCGATGGCCCCCGGCCAGAAATGCCCCAGTCCACGCACCGCAATCAACAGCAGCAGACCGATGACCATGATCACCGATACGCTGACGGCGCCGGCATTGAGCCAGATGTAGGGCCCGCCGGCAGAAACCCATTTGCGCAGATTGTCGCCCATCACAGATTGCTGTATTTGGCGCGCAGCCGTTGGCGCACGACTTCGGCCACGGTATTGAACATGAATGTGGCCATGAACAACACCAGTCCGGCCAGGAACAGAATCCGGTAGTGAGTGCTACCAACCTCGGACTCGGGCATCTCCACGGCGATATTGGCGGACAGGGCGCGAAAACCCTGAAAGATATTCAGATCCATGATCGCAGTATTGCCGGTAGCCATGACCACAATCATGGTTTCGCCCACAGCGCGACCAAGACCAATCATGACGGCGGAAAAGATCCCGGGACTGGCCGTCAATAACACCACACGCACCATGGTTTGCCACAGAGTGGCGCCCAGAGCCAGGGAGCCAATAGTGAGATGCTTCGGCACACCAAAGATGGCGTCTTCACTGATGGAAAAAATCGTGGGGATGACCGCGAAGCCTATGGCAAATCCCACCACCAGGGAATTGCGCTGGTCGTAAGTAATACCCATTTCCTGACTCAACCACAGGGGCATATTGCCGCCGAAAAAAGTCACCTCCATCGGCTGGCTGATGGCGATGGCGATGGCGAACGACACTACCAGCACCGGAATCAACAAAACCGCTTCCGAACCGTCCGGCACCCACTGGCGCAGTCGCGCTGGCAACACCGACCAGATGCAACCAAAGGTGAGTATGGAAATGGGAATGCTGAGCAGGATTAAGAAGATTCCGGGCAAATGATTTTCCACAAACGGCGCGAACCAGAGTCCGGCCAGAAACCCGAGGATGACAGATGGCAGCGCCGCCATGATCTCGATGGTGGGTTTGATGATGTTGCGCATCCACGGCTGCATGAAGTACGCGGTATAGATGGCGCCCATGATAGCCAGCGGCACCGCGAACAAACTCGCATACAACGCGGCCTTGAAGGTGCCGAAGGCCAGTGGCGTCAAACTGAACTTGGGTTCAAAGTCGTTGCTGGCGGATGAGGATTGCCAGATGTACTCCGGCTGTTGCCGGCTTTCATACCAGACCTTGCCCCAAATCGAACTCCAGGATACCTCAGGATGTTCGTTCTCCACCTCCCAGACACTGAGTCTGCTGCCGCCGCGCTCCACCAGCAGCGCATCGGCCCGGGGTGCGATGGCCATACCGGTCACAGTGCCATCGGCAACCTGCTTCAGGGTAATCGTGCGTTCAGCGGTGGTGTGGTATATGCCGATGTTGCCGTTGGCGTCGGCGGCCAGGAAGCCTTTGCGAAAATATTCCGACGCCATGGTTGTGATAGGGCTGGTCTGATCAGCGAAGGATCGCACCTGATGCAATGAGTAATTGTTTTCCTCATCACGCACCGGAAACCACTGGCTGATACGACCACTGCTGTCTCCCACCAGGATGGAGATGCCACCACTGAGAAAGGCCAGTGTAGTTATACTCGCGCCGCCGGATACCGCGACGACGCGCTGCACCAGACGCGGCTCCGACTTGTTACTTATGTCGTA
>JAYUHG010000278.1:0-3761 GCA_043767195.1 Gammaproteobacteria bacterium
CTCTACTCAGGTAGGGCAAAGACGATCAATTCGTCCCCCGTCTGGTAACCAAAAATACTGTTACCACCCGCCGCCACGGCCACATATTGTTTGCCATTCACCAGATAAGTGATCGGCGGCGCATTCACGCCGGCGTTTGCCTGGTACTGCCACAGCAGTTTGCCGTTGGTGGCGTCGAAGGCGTCGAAGTTGCCGTTGCCTTCACCAGTGAAGACCAGTCCGCCCGCGGTTACCAGGCTGCCGCCCACCATGGGGTCCGCCACCTTGTGCTGCCACGCGATCTTGCCGCTGCGGGTGGAGAGGGCCGATAACACACCCCAATCCGGCTCATCGGTCTGCTTGAAGAAGGTGTAGCTTTGCCAGGGCCGGCCCGGGGCTGGCGTGAGCTTGCGCGAATAAAATTCTGACGGCTGATAGATGCCGGCCACGTACACCAGCTCCAGCGCCGGATGCAGGGCCACCGGCGACCAGGATGTGGCACCCAGGGTTCCAGGCACAATGCGTTCGCCATCTGCGTCCGGTGGCGCGAACAGGTTTTCCTGTTTGATGAACGGCTCGGAGCGCAGCAGCAATTCACCACTGGCCCGATCATGGATGAAGAACCAGCCAGTCTTGCTGGCCTGGCCCACGGCCTTGATGACTGTGCCGTCACGGTGAAAATCAAACAACACCGGCGGGCTGGCCACGTCATAGCCCCAGCGATCATGGGGTACCTGCTGGTAATGCCAGCGCAACTGTCCGGTTTTGATGTCCAGCGCCACCAGGCTGATGGTATGCAGGTTGTCGCCGGGGCGTGTGCTGTCGTCCATTTGCGGCGACGGGTTGCCGGTGCCTATATAAATGAGTCCCAGATCCCCATCCACCGCCGGCGTGGTCCACACTGAGCCGCCGCCGTAGCGCCAGGTGTCTTTATATTTCTCAAACGCAGCGCGCTCCGCGGCAACATCACGATGCAGCGCATCGCCGGCGGGTGTGGTTTCGCGGAATTCGCCTTCCCAACCCTGTTCCGGCACCGTGTACCAGCGCCAGACTTCCTTGCCGGTCTTGCCGTCATAGGCCACCAGGAATCCGCGCAGGCCGTGGCCGCCACCGGATAACCCGCCCACGGCCAGCACTTCCTTGCCGTTCTCCTTCATCTCCAGATGCAGGCCATAGCCCGCGCCGGTGATGCCCACAAACACCAGACCGCCATACACCTGTGGCGCCAGATTGGCGGAGTAGCCGGTTTGGCCGGTTTGCACCGCGCCATCCAGTTCCTTGACGCCCAACAACGGCTCCAATATCTCACCCTGTCCCGCAGATGTGTCACTCAGTGTCACATCCCAGCGTTTCACACCGGTGTTCTGATCCAGCGCAATCAATCGCGCATCCATGCTGGCCATGTACACCAGACCATTGGCCACTGCCGCGCCGCGATTGGCCGGACCGCAGCAGGTTTCCTTGGTGCGCAGGTCGTGGCGATAACGCCAACGCTCCGCGCCGGTGGCGGCATCCAACGCGATGACATCGTTGTATGGGGTGGTCAGGTACATGACACCCTCCACCACCACGGGACCGGCCTGGAAACTGCCCGGCATACCGGTGCGATAACTCCACGCGAGTTTGAGCCTGGACACGTTGCCGGAGTTAATCTCCGACAGGTTGCCGAAGCGCTGGTTGGTGTAGTCGTTACCGTGCAGGGGCCAGTCGAGGGTCGAGACTTCCACACCCATCGCAACCGGTGACAAAAGCAGAAATACACAGAAAAGCGCTTCAGTTCGGGTCAACGGAGTATCTCCTTCAACTTCTTATGTAACGCAGGCACATCCCGCATGGCGGTTTGATAGATGACTTCATAATCAATCTGCCCGTACTCGTGCGCGAGAATGTTTCGCATACCTCGAAGCAGCTTCCAGGGAATCTTACCCTGCTTTTTCTGCAGAGGCGGGGAGACTCGGCCGGCAGCCTCGCCAATTATTTCGAGACTGCGTTCCACGGCCAGCACGAGCATTCGATCCGCCGTGAAGTCAGCAAAAGCCACGCCCTGGGAAAATTCAATGATTTCCTGGCATGCATGCAGCATATCCCAGAGGTGTGCCAGGTCATTCTCGTCAGGCGACATGGATGACGCGCAGATCCTTTTCCACGGCCTTGCGGCGGAAGGGGTTATTCAGGATTGTCTGCGTCGCCAGATCCACCTTCCTGCCACCGAAGATCTCCGACAGTTGCTCCTGCAACTCCGCCAGCCCCGCGAGTCCTGGCGCCTGCCCGGGCTCGAACTCCGCGAGGATGTCGATGTCGCTGCCCGGGCCGAAATCATGGCGCGTTACCGAGCCGAACAGCGAGAGGCGTTGAATGTGATGTTTGCGGCAGAACCGCGATAACGTGCGCTTGGGAATATTCAGGTTTCCACCGACGGTATATGCAGCATGGGTTTCCGCGATCCCTGGGGCCAGCGGCTGCATTGCCTCCGACCGGGTGAACATCGCAACCAGTTCAGCAAACACTGGCGCATCAGCATTCGCCTGGAAGTGCCTCTGGTTTCCGCGTCGCGTCGAATTCACCAAGCGCGCAGCCACGAGCCGGGAAAGCTCCCGGTGCACGGCGCCAACGCCTTTTTCCGCCGCTCTGAGGATCTCGTTCATAAAATAGCTGCGGCCGGGATTGCCGAACAGCAATCCCAACACGCTGCGCTGGGTATCGGTAAAGAGGGCGGTGGCCCAGGGTGCCTGCATTTCTAATATTCCCATAGTGGGAATTATGGACTCCCACTATGGGAATGACAATTGCCGATTACTGCCGAAATGCCGGGTCCATGCTGCAAATGATGACGTTGATGGTTTTGCGGGGGCGATGGGGCATTCAACTCCGAAACGGATCCTCGACGGTCAAGCCTTCAATCCGCTGGCCATGTTGTAGATCTTCGCTGTAGAGCCGGGTGCAGCCGGCGCCCAGGGCAGCAGCGACGATCAGGGCGTCGTAGAAACCGAATTGGTAACGCGTGTGGATATCGAGGGCGCGGTGATACAGGGCGATACTCGCGGGGATATGGAACAGAGGTGCCAGCACAGTATCGAGGTAGCTGCGGGCGCCTTCGGCATCAAGCCGTAATTCAGCCTTGCGCAGCACCGTATTCATGCATTCCTGTACCACCTGGTAGCTGATGCATCCATTACCGGAGGAAACGGCGTCGCGAATGATGCGCCCAGCGATGTCGTGCTTGCGCAAGTCGCTGGTGTCGAGGTGGTAGATGAAGACGTTGGTATCAAAGAAACTCTCAGCGCTCATTCATCTCGTCCCGGGCAAGTTTGCGTCCGACCCGAACCTTGCCGCGGAGCTCTTTCATCAGTTCATCGAAGCGACGCATGCGAATTTCGCGTTGGACGTAGTCCTCCAGCCAGCGGCGGAACGCTTCATTCAGCGTGGTGTGCTCCGCCCGGGCCCGGGCGCGGGCGGCCTCGATCAGTCGCTCATCGGCACTCAAGGTGATGTTTTTCATAATGTCTTCCCTCGAAAGTGGCTTTTACACGAGAAAAGTGTACACGATACTCGTGTGATATCGTCAACGCCGCCGGATTATAAACTAACTTATTGATCATGAAGTCAAATTCTCCCAGCAAGTTTACTTTGGAGTCCCTTTTTGTTTCCTAAGGGTGACTGTAAGTCGTCGAGAAACTCCGACGCCGGCGCCACGCTTGTCACCAGCAGGAAGTCCCTCGCCCGCGTGCAGGCTACATAAAGGAGGTGCCGCTCGGTGTCATAGACCTCCTGCAAATCAGCAT
>JAYUHG010000279.1:0-1512 GCA_043767195.1 Gammaproteobacteria bacterium
AAGGCCGCCAACGCCGGCGGTCGGAGTCCACCCTGGAGCAGATCCCGGGTGTCGGTGACATGCGACGGCGTATGTTGCTGCGGCATTTTGGCGGGTTGCAGGGTATCCTGCGCGCCGGTGTGGATGAGCTTGCCAAGGTCCAGGGCATTAACAAAAATCTCGCCCAGCGCATTTACGCCGAATTGCACGGAGACCCATGAATATTCCCAATACACTGACTTTGTTGCGCATCGTCCTGATCCCGGTGCTGGTACTGGTGTTTTACCTGCCGGTGCATTGGCATTTTTATGCCGCGTTCGCGGTCTTCAGCGCTGCCGCCTTGACCGATCTGCTGGATGGGTATCTGGCCCGGCGATTGAATCAGATTTCGGCCCTGGGAGAATTTCTGGATCCGGTGGCGGATAAACTCATGGTGGCCGTGGTACTGGTGCTGTTGGTTCAGGCCGATCCGCGCATCTGGCTGGCGTTGCCGGCGGCGATCATCATCGGGCGCGAGATCACCGTCTCCGCCCTGCGGGAGTGGATGGCGGAGTTGGGTGCGCGCAGCAAGGTGGCAGTGTCTATTTACGGCAAGATCAAGACCATTGCCCAGATGGTGGCACTGATGTTGTTGCTGTTGCGGGAGCCGGTGCTGGGTTTGCCCATCTATGAGCTGGGCCTGGTGTCGTTGTATGTGGCCGCGTT
The DNA here is from genome assembly GCA_043767195.1 of Gammaproteobacteria bacterium. Lineage (GTDB taxonomy): Bacteria > Pseudomonadota > Gammaproteobacteria > Eutrophobiales > Eutrophobiaceae > 2-02-FULL-61-13. Next base: position 685 of record JAYUHG010000279.1, read on the forward strand.
GCTGACGCTGGTTTCCATGTATCAGTACCTTGTCAGCGCCTGGCCCAAGCTCAGAGAAACGGCGCGGAAACAATAGGTTAGGTTGTTTCTTAGGGGAAGGATTTATTGACACTTCGGCCTACGGCATTACAATACGCCCCTCATTTTTATCAGTTAAGTTATATGGGCAAGAGTGTATAACTGCGGGAATAGCTCAGTTGGTAGAGCACAACCTTGCCAAGGTTGGGGTCGCGAGTTCGAGTCTCGTTTCCCGCTCCAATTTCAAACAGCAGGCGAATATGCCGCCGCGTGATCGCCCCGAGTCAGATCGGGGCGTTCGTTTTATGTACATGGACGTACGGTATGCGGCGTGTGCAGGAGCACACACGCGGCTACTGGCTGGGTGGCAGAGTGGTCATGCAGCGGCCTGCAAAGCCGTGTACGCCGGTTCAATTCCGACCCCAGCCTCCACTTCTTTTTCGCGATACACACCAGCCGCGGCCCGGGTGGTGGAATTTGGTAGACACAAGGGACTTGAAGTCATTGAGCACCCAGCGCGGAAACGGCTGGTGTGAATGGGGTCAAAGTCGGGGAACCCTCAGCACGTCATGGTGGTGGCAATCCCGAGCTAAGCTCCGGCGCAATCCGGAGAAAGTGTAGAGACTTGACGGCCCCTGCCTGTCATCCGGAATTCAAGGATGTGGCAAAGAGAAAGTCCAGACCACAAATGCGCAGTTCGCGCAGCGGTGAAAACCGTAGTAGGCAAGAAAATCCCTCGGCAGCAATGCCGTGCCGGTTCAAGTCCGGCCCCGGGCACCATCAATCAGCTATTTTGCTGAGAACAAAAGT
>JAYUHG010000280.1:0-8889 GCA_043767195.1 Gammaproteobacteria bacterium
TTCAGCGGCTGATAGCCGGGGATGGTGTTCAAATCAATCTCATCAATCTGTTTCGGACTCAGATACTGACGCGCGTATTTCAAATACACCTGATCGTGCATGAAGACGTCAAACAGATCCGCGTCAATATGATTTTCCAGTTTCATGCGCCCGAGGATCTTCAAGGATTGCGACAGGGGCATGGCTTTCTTATAGGGCCGATCATTGGCGGTAAGCGCCTCAAACACATCGGCGATGGCCACCATGCGCGCCGGAATGGACATCTGGTGGCGCAACAAGCCATGGGGATAACCGGTGCCATCCATTTTTTCGTGGTGGCCGCCGGCAAACTCCGGCACGCGCCGCAGGTGCTTGGGGTATGGTAACGACTCCAGCATCTTGATGGTCACCGCCACATGGTTATTGATGATCTCGCGCTCGCGGACACTGAGTGTGCCGCGCCCGATCTGGAGGTTTTCGATCTCCTCACGCGATAATAGCGGCTCCGCCACCCCTTCCGACCCAGCCCACTGATAGCGGGCGATCTTCTCTATCCGGTTACGCTGCTCCTCGGCTATCTGCTCCCCGCCAATATTGCTGCGCCGGATGAAATCACGATCATCATTCAGGTGTGACAAGGCCGCGCTCAACTCAGCATCATCCCGCAGCAATGCTTCGGGATCGGCGCCCAGACTGCGCAAGCGGCGCTGTAAGGCCGCGATCTCGGCGTCCCGTTTCAGCACTTCAAAACGCGCGTCCACGATGTGAATGCGGTCAAAGATGGTTTCCAGTTTGGTGCCCTTGTCCACCACATATTCCGGTGTGGTGATCTTGCCGCAGTCGTGCAGCCAGGCCGCCACTTCCAGCTCATACATCTCGACCTCGGTCATGGTGAAATCACGCAACGGCCCGCTCGTCGTCCGACAGGCCGCGTCCGCCAGCAGGTTGGTCAGCACTGGCACACGCCGGCAGTGCCCGGCTGTATAGGGCGACTTCTCGTCGACGGCGTTGGCAACCAACTGGATCAGGGCATCAAAAAGTTTTTTCTGGGCGTCAATCAGACTGCGATTGGTGATGGTGACCGCGGCCTGGGACGCCAGTGATTCCACGAAACGCTGATCCAGGGCGGAGAACGGCACCACCGCGCCGGAACCAGTTTGATGGGCGTTAATTAATTGCAACACGCCGATGATTTCGTTCTCGTGATTGCGCAACGGCACGGTGAGGAAAGACTTGGAGCGATACCCGGTCTTCTGGTCAAAATTGCGAGTACCGGAAAAATCGAAATCGTGGCTGGCGTAGGCATCTTCAATGTTCACCGTCTCGCCGCTGATGGCCGCCCAGGCCGCCACCATGGTGCGGTTGGGTTTGCCCTCGGCGTCATACAGGGCCAGGGGATAGAACTTGATCTCCTCGCCGCTGGTGCCGCCGCGATGAATCCCCAAAGAGCGATTCACCAGGATCTCGAAGGTGAGACGATTGTCTTCAGTGCGGGTGTAAAGTGTGCCGCCGTCTGCCTTGGTGATCTCCATGGCTTTCAGCAGGATGATTTCCAGCAGCCGAGAATGATCCTTCTCCGCCGACAGAGCGATACCGATATCGGTCAACTCCTTGAGCAGACCGGTGAAGTCCGAGGTATCTATGGTCATGAAGCGCGGGCGACTGTGATTCGTGTGCCTGCCATTCTATCAGGACGCGTCAGCCGGCATGGTCATGCTGGCGCGGCACCCAGCAACAGGGAATTCAACCGTTGCACAAACCCGGCGGGGTCCGAAAGCTGCCCACCCTCACTCAGGATGGCCTGATCCAGCAATAACTGCGCCCAATGCCCGAAGCGGGCCGGATCCGACTCCCGTTCAATACGTCCGATGAGATCATGGGCCAGATTGACTTCCAGCACCGGTTTCTGCGCCGGCGCCTTCTGCCCCGAGGCCTCCAGGATACGCTGCAAGTGGCGACTGATGCCTTGTTCTTCCGCCACCAGACAGGACGCGGAGGTAGTCAGGCGCCGGCTGCCGCGCACTTCCTTGACCTGTTCACCCAGGGCATCCTGCAGTCGTTTGATCAGCGCTTCCTGGGTGGCGGACGGCGCTTCCTGGCCCGCGCCTTCGCTGCCTGGCTCCAGATCCAGATCGCCCTTGGCCACGGATTGCAGTGGCTTGCCGTCGAATTCCGTCAGATGCATGACCACCCATTCGTCCACTGGATCCGTGAGCAACAGCACTTCCACATTACGCGCCTGTAACGCCTCCAGATGCGGGCTGCCACGGGCCGCGGCAAGATTGTCCGCGGTCAGGTAGTAGATGGTCTTCTGCCCTTCCGCCATGCGCGCCACATAGTCGCGCAATGACAGTGACTGGGCGTCGCCTTCGGTGCGCGTGGAAGAAAACCGGAACAGTTGCGCCAACTCCTCGCGCTTGTCCTGGGCATCAATCACGCCTTCCTTCAACACGCGTCCAAATGCCTGCCAACAGCGGGTGTATTTCTCCGGCTCCTGGTCCGCCATCTCCGCCAGCAGTTCCAGCACCTTGCGCGTACAGCCGGCGCGAATGGCGTCTATGGTCTTATCCTGCTGCAGGATTTCCCGGGAAATATTCAATGGCAGATCATTGCAGTCCACCACACCGCGCACGAAACGCAGCCAGGCCGGCAACAACTGTTCGGCATCATCCATGATGAAGATGCGGCGCACGTAAAGCTTGATGCCGTGGCGCCGCTCCCGATCCCAAAGATCGAATGGCGCCCGGCCTGGGATGAATAACAGGCTCGTGTATTCCACCTTCCCTTCCACACGGTTGTGGGAATAGGCCAGCGCATCCTCAAAGTCGTGGGCCACATGTTTATAAAATTCCTGATACTCAGTCTCGGTGATCTCTTTGCGCGGACGCGTCCACAGGGCCGTGGCGCGGTTCACCGTCTCTTCGCCCTTCTCGTCCTTGCCTTCAGTGTCCATGACGATGGGCAGGGAAATATGGTCGGAATATTTGTGAATGACGGAACGCAACCGCCAGCCATCCAGGAAGTCATCCTCGCCGTCGCGTAAATACAGCGTCACCCGGGTACCACGCCGGAGATAATCCACGGTTTCCACGCTGTAGTCGCTTTCGCCGCTGGAGATCCAGCGCACAGCCTGTCCCCGGGGCGCACCGGCGCGGCGTGTGGTCACCTCTACCTTGTGCGCGACAATGAACGCAGAGTAGAAACCAACGCCGAACTGGCCAATGAGATTAGAATCCCTGGACTGGTCACCGGTCAGTGAAGAAAGAAACTGGCTGGTGCCAGACTTGGCGATGGTGCCCAGGTGATCAATGACTTCTTCCCGGGTCATGCCGATACCATTATCAATGACGCTGATGGTGTGCTGATCCTTGTCATATTCAACGCGAATACGCAGATCCGGCTCAGCTTCGTACAGGCTGGCATCCTGTAGCGCCAGAAAGCGCAACTTATCCACCGCATCGGAGGCATTGGAAATAAGTTCACGCAGGAAGATTTCCTTGTTGCTGTAAAGCGAGTGGATCATCAAATCCAGCAGCTTCTTGACCTCGGTCTGAAACCCCAGAGTTTCTTTATTGCTTTCGGCACCCATCAAATTTGCTCCATTACGGTTGTATTGCCCAACGGCACAAGGTCAGGGCGGGAAAATAAAAATTCAAGCCCGCCGGACGCTAACTTCGATTGCCAGCGCGCCTGTGCGGCGCGATAATTTCAAGTCACTCATGGCCACTTATCCAAACAGTTCCTCCTGATGCATCCCAGCGGCAAGGGCAGACGCTTTCGGGCTGACCCGAACCCCCAGGCACTTTACCGTACCGCATTCCGATGTGTGCTGATCAGTACTCTGATTGCTCTGGCCGGCTGCGAAACCCTGCCCACACCGCGTCTGAGCGCCGCTAAAACACCGGAGGATAACGCCGCACTGGCGCTGCGCGCTGATCGCGATTATCAGCGGGATGACTGGGCCGCAGCGGAGGCCGGCTACCAGCGCATGACCGAGTTGGCGCCGGATAACGCGGAACACTGGTTTCGTCTCGGTAATATCTATCTGCATACCAACCGCATCGGCGATGCCGTGCGCATGTACGGCAAGGCGCTGGAACGGGATGAAGCCCATTTGGGTGCCTGGCACAATTTGGGCATGGCGCAAATGCAACTGGCGGCGCGATCGTTTGCCGAATTGCAGGCCAAGTCGCCGACCGGTGACCCGGCGGCAAATCGCGCCCGGCGCATAATTGAAGGCGTTACCGAATTGCTGGCCACCGAACAAGCCGGCAACCAGGAGTCCAAACCATGACCGAGATGGGAACCACCCGCGCCGCTGGCGCCGTGCCCACCCAGGTTGATCCGGAACACACCCCGGTGATGCGGCAATATCTGGGCTTTAAGGCAGAACATGCGGACAAACTGCTGCTGTTCCGCATGGGCGACTTCTATGAGCTGTTCTTCGACGATGCCCGCCGCGCCGCCCGTCTGTTGGACATCACCCTGACCCGGCGCGGTCAATCCGCCGGTGAACCCATCCCCATGGCCGGTGTTCCAGTCCACGCCGTAGACACTTACCTGGCACGACTGATCCGTCTGGGTGAATCGGTAGCCATTTGTGAGCAGATCGGCGACCCGGCCCTGGCTCGTGGACCGGTTGAACGGCGCGTGGTGCGCGTGGTGACCCCGGGCACGGTTACCGATGAGGCACTGCTGGAGGTCCGGACCGAGGCGCAACTGGTGGGCGTGTGTGAGCTGTCAGGACGCTTTGGTTATACCAGCCTGGATTTAGCCAGCGGGCGCATGGCAGCCGGGGAATGTGAGAACCCCGAGGCACTGGATGTGGAGATCCGCCGCCTGAATCCGGCGGAGATACTGGTAGCGGATTCAGCTTCAGGCCTGGAGTCGCTACTGAAATTGCAATGCCGGCGACTGACATCTCTCCCCGCCTGGCAGTTTGATCTGGCGGAGGCGCGGAGGTGCCTGCTTGACCAGTTCGGTGTACAGGATCTGTGTGCATTCGGCATTGCGCAGATGCCAGCGGTGATCGCCGCAGCCGGTGCTGTGTTGCGCTACGCCCGCACCACCCAGCAGCACACCCTGCCCCATTTACAACCGCCCAGGCTGGAACAGGCACGGGACTTTGTCGTGCTGGATGCGGTCACCCGGCGCAACCTGGAATTGGAACAGGGGCTGAGCGGCAAAATTGAGCACAGCCTGCTGGGCGTCCTGGACTCGACGGTAAATCCCATGGGTGGCCGGATGCTGCGGCGCTGGTTGCAGCGTCCGTTGCAGGACCGCGAAGTGCTGCAACAACGCCTCGACGCCGTGCAATCCATGGTGGAATCGGGAGCACAGGCCGGCATCCGGGATGTGCTGGAACGCCTGGGGGATTTGGAGCGCATTGCCGGGCGCATTGCCCTGGGCAGTGCCCGCCCCCGGGATCTGTGCCAGTTACGCGCCACACTCACGCAACTGCCCAATTTGCGCCAACAAGTCAGTGCAATTGCAGCAGCACGGATCCAGGAACTGTCGGGAAGAATTGACGCGCTGCCGGATTTGCGGCGTTATCTGGAACAAGCCATCGCCGCCGAACCGGCCGCGCACATTCGCGACGGCGACGTGATAGCGGAAGGGTTTGATGAACTGCTGGACGAACTCCGAACCCTGAGCCGGGAGGCAGGCCGTTTCCTGGCGGAATTCGAACTGCGCGAACGTCAGCGAACCGGCATTAATACCTTAAAAGTCGGCTACAACCGGGTGCATGGCTATTACATAGAGTTAAGCCGCGGCCAGGCCGCGAACGCCCCCGCCGAGTACCACCGCCGTCAGACGCTGAAGGCGGTGGAACGCTATATCACCGATGAACTGCAGCAATTCGAGGACAAAATACTTAGCGCGCAGGATCGAGCCCTGGCGCGGGAACGGGAATTGTACGACGGCATCCTGGTGCGCATCAGCGCTGACACGACGGCGTTACAGGCCATTGCCGCTGCCAGCGCGGAACTGGACGTGCTGACGGCATTCGCCGAACGCGCTCAGGTACTTAACTACGCACGTCCGGTGTTCAGCGATGAAGCCGGACTGGAAATCCTCGACGGCCGGCACCCGGTGGTGGAACAGTTGCGCCCGGAACCATTCATAGCCAACGATACGGTGCTGAATACCGAGCGACGCATGCTGGTGATCACGGGACCGAACATGGGCGGGAAATCCACCTATATGCGCCAGGTGGCGCTGATCGTTATCCTCGCCCATATGGGCAGTTTCGTCCCGGCCCGGGCTGCCAGAATCGGCCCAGTGGACCGCATATTTACCCGCATTGGCGCCGCAGATGATGTGGCCGGCGGTCGTTCAACTTTCATGGTCGAGATGTCTGAAACCGCGCAGATCTTGCACACCGCCACCCGGCGCAGTCTGGTGTTGATGGATGAGATTGGCCGTGGCACCAGCACCTACGATGGCGTCGCACTGGCCAGCGCCTGTGCCGTGTACCTCGCCCAATCCCTGCAAGCATTGACGTTGTTCGCCACGCATTTTATCGAGATCACCGAGCTTGCGCAGACTCTGGACGGCGCCCGCAACGTACACCTGGCGGCAGTGGAACATGGAGACCGCATCGTATTTCTGCACGCGTTGCGGGACGGGCCGGCGGATCGAAGTTATGGTCTGCATGTGGCACAACTTGCCGGTGTGCCGCGTGTGGTAATTGACGATGCCGCACAACGTCTGCGCCACCTGGAATCATCGCCGCGCGCTATTGGTTCGCCGCCGGATCAGCAAGGCGACATGTTTGTCGCCGGAAATCCGATCCTGGACGAGTTGCGCAGCCTGCATCCGGATGAACTGACGCCGCGGGCGGCATTAGCATTGCTGTATCGCTGGCAAACGCTGCTGAAGAGATAAACCAGTTGTGACGGCCATGCTTTTGCAATCGAGCATACCGGGTTATGATCCGCTCATTGCCTCGCCCAAATATTGGAATTCACCATGCCTTTCGTTGTAACTGAAGCCTGTATCAAATGCCGATTCACCGACTGCGTGGAAGTCTGCCCCGTGGATTGCTTCCACGTCGGCCCGAATTTTCTCGTCATTGATCCGGACGAGTGCATTGATTGCACTCTGTGTGAGCCGGAATGCCCGGTTGAGGCCATCATGTCGGAGGACGACGTGCCCGAAGGGATGAAACAATTCATTGAGCTGAATGCCACGCTTTCCAAGCAATGGCCGGTGATCAGCGAAATGAAAGAACATTTCCCCGATGCCGACCAATGGCGGGATGTGAAGGACAAACTCAAGTATCTTGAGCGCTGAGCCGGCCTGATTCGTGGAGTCAGGGAAGGTTCGCTGCTCCAGCCTCGCACAAGTTCCCCTACCTTGAGTCCACAATTCAATTTCACACTCCTGCTGCTTGCGGCCCTGGCACTGGCCGGATTAACCAACCCCTTGCCTGCGGAAGAAATCTACCGCTGGATAGATGATCAAGGCCGTGTCCAATTCGGAGACAAACCACCACCTGACGGAGCCGAACGGCTGGAATTGTCGCCCGCTTCTTCCGCGGATTCACAACTGCAACAGCGTCGGGAGAAAGGTGAGCGCCTGACCGATGTTATGGCGGAAGAGCGGCTGCAGCGGAAGGAAGAGAAACGCGCCGGAGACCAGGCCCAGGCCGATAACCGTGACCGGTGCAATCTGGCCCGCCGACACCAATCCGAAGCAATATCGGCCAGATATATCTACCAACCCACCAGCGACCCAAACAATCCCCGCATTTTGGAAGACACGGAACGGAAAGTATTCGAACAACAACTGCTGACCGAGGTTCGACGCTATTGCGGCAAAGCGGGTGTCCCTGAGTAATCAACATTCAGGGCGCTGGCATACTCACGCCAGTGATACATGCCAGTGGACCTCCTTTTTGCAATCAGCGTATCATCGCCGCATCGTTGACGGCAGTGAGGATGCCGGCGCCGGGCCAATTCAGTCTTTTGGCGACGGCGCGGGCACGAAGTTAGGGAAAGCCAAACCGGGAATGCCGCGTGCGGAATGAACCTCAGAGATAACATCGAAATAGTTAATCAGTCGGATGTTGGCCGGCGCCGTCCACATAACGAGGATAGTACGCTCAGCGACCCTGCCTTCGGCTTGGTCATACTGGCCGACGGTATGGGGGGTTACAAAGCCGGCGAAGTCGCCAGTGCCATTGCCGCTACCACCGTCCATCACGAAATCCTCTCCGGCCTGAAACGTGTCCGTTCTGGGGCAATCAATCCCACTGACGGACTGCACGCCGAATCCGGCGTCGTCAAGCAAGCGATAACCGTAGCCAACAGTCGCATATATTCCACGGCCCAAAAAGAGACCGACTGTCAGGGCATGGGGACCACCATCGTGGTCGGCCTGTTCCACAATGACTGCGTCACCCTGGCCCATGTGGGAGATTCCCGTATCTACCGCCTGCGCTCCGGAAAGTTTGGCCCAGTAACAAAAGATCACTCATTAATTCAAGAGCTTATAGACAGAGGCCTGTATAGTCCGGAGGAGGCGGCGCGCAATGCCCCGAAGAATCTGGTGACCCGGGCATTGGGAATTGACGCGGATGTAAAAGTGGATGTGGCCGAGGAGAAGGTCGAGGCTGGGGACCTTTACTTACTGTGTTCCGATGGGTTAAATGATATGGTAGATGATGAGGAAATTCACTTAACCCTAAGTAAATATGATGGTAATCTTGTCAGGGTGGCGGAGGAACTCATTCGCAAAGCGAACGCAAATGGTGGTAAAGACAACACCTCGATAATCCTGGTCCGGGTCAAAGAAAGCTACACCACCCCGGAGAAGCCGCTGGCACGAATAATGAAAAAACTCTTCTAATGTCATGGGAATAGGACAGAACGATGGCTAAGCTGGTTCTCAGCATGAATGGGGTGA